>DATMYS010000162.1:0-3694 GCA_035560835.1 Methanosarcina sp. | reverse complement strand
TCCTTACAGGAATTACAACTTTCTTTACAACTTTCTAGTTTCAAAATAAATAAATTCTGTTGTGTCTATTTTTATAGGAGATTTATGAAGAATCAGAGCAAGAATGCCAAAAAGTATGCAATGTTCTTTTTTATTGGGATTTTTACTTTTTACCTGAGTGGTTATATACTCAGAGGAATACATCCTCCTAGATCGATTTATCTGATGTTTCTGGTTTATTTGACCCTTTTTGCAACCGGACTACTGGTTTTGAGGGATTATTCTCCTGGTTTTATTCTTAAAGGGTTTGCTATATCTTTTGGAGCTCTCTTTCTTATCTCTGCGGGCTTTTTTACTCTTGGGGCCCATAACCATATGAACTCAGCTGAGTACTGGATCGAAACCGAAAAACTGGATTTAGTTCCCGAGAAATATGCTGTTGTCACTGAAAGTGAAATAGAAGAGTATCCGGCTTTAAGTAGAGCACTCAAGACTGCAGGAGAGGGCTTCACAGTTGGTTCTGCTGAATGGAAACAGGTAGAAGAATTTCTTAATTTAAAAGGATCAAACGTAATTAAAAGGGGTAACGATTACTATCAGGTACAACTGTCAGTGTCTGTTGCTTGAGTAACTAAAGGTGTAATTTTATTCTCCAGGGAAATCGCTCCTATAGGAGTTCCCAGCGGATTGATTATATTCAAGAACTGTCCCAAAGCTAATGGAGAATTAATTATAAGGTTTTTAAAGTACTTTCTCACGGATGGATAGTAGAGCGTACTTTTGGATAGCTGGGAAGAATATCGACGTTTGAGTAAAGATTACGAAGGATTGACAGAATCAAGTCAAGCATTCATTTATGCTGCTATGATACACATAATGATTAGAAGATTGGCTAAGGTCAAACCATTATCAGAATGAGAATTAATTTTAAGACATGCTCTAAAGAAGTAATTATGAGTTTTGGAATAATCTCTTATTTTTCAGTTTAAACTTCTTTATTGAATCTTTTTTGGTCCGGCATTCTCGCGCCCAAAAAATATATATTCGCAAGCTTTTAATTCTCGACTATGCCTGTGCAGGAAAGCTCTTTAAAGCCGTATTTGGAAGTTACAACTGGCAGCATAATTTACGGCACTATCGGAGTTTTTCTGGATAGAATTCAGGATATGTCAACCGGATCGATCCTTTTCTCCAGGCTCTTCTTTGGTCTCTGCATGATTTTTATTTATCTGCTGTTCAATCGAGGGCTTGGACAGCTTAAACCCCAAAAGAAAAAAAGATATCTTCTGCTTCTGGGCCTTTTGAATGCGATAACAGGGATTTGTTACTTTTCAGCTATCCGGTATAGTGGGGTCTCGGTAGCTGTCCTTCTGCTTTATACGGCTCCGGTATATGTTAGTCTGTTTGCTCCGTCGATCCTTGGAGAACACAGAAGAAATAATAGCTTTCTACCTCTTTTGCTTGCAATTGCAGGAGTTTTACTGATCGCCCGTCCGGGTGAAATTCTGGGACATACAGATTCTGAGTTCCAGAAAGGCCTTCTTTTTGGGTTACTGTCAGGGCTGTCATTCGGTGCGAACATAATAACTATTCGTTACTTACGGGATGATTACTCAGGAATAGCTCAAACTTTCTGGCTGACCGGAATAAGCCTTCTCTTTATGCTGCCGTCCGCACTCTCCACTCCAACTGCCGTTTTCGTTAAAAACCTTGACATCCTGCTTCTCTTCGGCTTAACTATTACGTTCGCTGCCGTAATTTACCTTAGGGGAATCTCAGGAATCAGGGCCCAGACAGGAAGCATTCTTGCCCTGGTCGAGCCTGTTTCCGGAGTTTTCTTTGACATTACTGTCCTGAAAAATCCGCTCTACATCTCGACTGTTCTTGGTTGCGTTTTCATTCTTACAGCAGCTTATATTATAAGTAAAAGAGATGGAGTAGGCCTTAAATAGAAGAACATAACCTATAATTCTTCTCTTTGTAGAATTCTCCTCTTGTAGAATTCTCCTCTTTGTAGAATTTCCTCTTGTAGAATTTCCTCTTGTAGAATTCTCATCTCAAAACGAAAGGGAAAACTGTCTCAAATAGAAGTTTTCTGCAGAATACTGTGTTCTGCCCAAAAGCTCTTTAGTTAAGAGCCTCTCTACTTTTATTACAATAGTTTTGAGAACGCAGAAAAAGCATGACTGAAGAAAGCCCAATTATCTAACTTAAAAAACTGACAAAGATATATAAAAACGGAATGGAATTTCGCGCTCTTGACAATGCAAATTTGAGAATTAAGAAAGGGGAGTTTGTGGCAATTGTCGGGCCATCGGGTTCGGGTAAAAGTACACTTATGCATATGATAGGCCTGCTAGACACCCCAAGTTCGGGGACGCTCCTAATAGACGGCAAAAACGTAACAATCCTGAAAGAGGTAGGACTTGAAGACCGTATGGATCACAAACCCGGTGAACTTTCCGGAGGTCAGAACCAGAGGGTTGCAGTAGCAAGGGCACTTAGCTGTTCTCCTGCAATCATGCTTGGGGACAAGCCTACAGGCAACCTTGATACAAAAACGGGTGACCTTATCTATGAACTGCTCAGACGGCTGAACAGGGAATATAATCAGACTTTTATCGTGGTTACTCATAATGAGAACCTGGCCTCAAAAACTGACAGGATTATCAGGCTTGTGGACAGGAAAATTATGGATCAGTGAGGATAAAAGAGATGGAATATGCAAAAGGAAGAATAGGTAGAGTATTTACCGTAAGGATCGATTATGGAGATGACCTGCTTCTGGAACTGATTAAACTTGCTGAACTGGAGCGCATCGAATCTGCAGTTTTTGTGCTGCTGGGTGCATTAAAAGAAGCAAAGCTTGTCACAGGCCCAAAAGAAAGTGTAACTCCTCCAGAACTTGTATGGTCCGGCTTTGATGATGTCCATGAGATTTTGGGAATTGGAAACATTTTCTTAATGGATGGAAAACCTAAGATCCATCTGCATGCAGGCGCAGGCAGGGGAGACGATGTAAAACTAGGGTGTTTAAGAGGTGAAAGCGAAGTTTTTATGGTAGTTGAGGCTTTTGTCTTCGAACTTGAGGGAATTTCTGCCAGAAGAATTGCAGATGAGGAACAGGGCTTTGCCTCTGTAGGTTTTGAGCAAGTTTCAAATCTGGAATGACGTTCTGGTAGAACAAGAGTTATATTCAGGGCTCAAAAGTTTGAGTATAAAGGCGAGAAGTAAAAAGATAGACCTGCAAAACTTTCTGACAGTCTTCCTCAAACTCAATTTTGTGATATTGTCTCCAGTTCTCGAAGCCTTTTAAGTGCAATCATTTTTTCGTTGTTATCTTTTAAAAATTCTTCTTCAAGGATTGTTATAATTTGTGGGAAGGGCAAAGTTAACTGGTAGTATTTCACAGGTCTACCTTTTCCTTTGTTCTTTTTTTCAGACCTTTCGTCCACCCAGCCTCTGTCCCGCAGAGGGCGCATGGCTACACTCACTTCAGGTTGTCTAAGCCCTGATACAAGTTCGATATGAAGGGACCTGAGCTCACTGCAGCCTTTCAGACACACAATCGCGGTGGCCTCCGTCCTCGGGAGTCCCAGGCTCTGGAGCATATCAATAACTGAATACTCTTTTTCGGTTAAATTAACTGGAGAATCGTCGGTCATCGAAAGTGAATAATACTTTCAGGTTTATATATTTTATGTAGATAAAATTG
>DATMYS010000161.1:0-3905 GCA_035560835.1 Methanosarcina sp. | reverse complement strand
AAAATACACAAATTGTCTTTTAATGCTAAAATCCCGATTTTAATCTTGAAGCCTATGAGAACCGCTCTTTTATCTGGAGGATTTTTGAAAATCACCACTTTAAACCCAAAATCCAAGAAAACAAAACTCAGTTTTCTTGTCTTTCTTTCAAGTAGCAAACTAATTCGGTCTAATAAATTGCTAAATATAATCGGAGTACAATTTAAAGTAAACACCAGAAATTTCATAAACTGGGCATAAGCAAAATAGGAAGGTTGATGAAAAATTATGATAAAATCAGGCGGTTCTTTTTTCTACAATGGAAATCGCTGTGCTATCGGCGCGGTTATCTCGCTCAAAGGATTACTTTACATGGTTACGGTTTCTCATATTTTCCGAGAGGAAGGAGACCAATTAACAGTAGATGGAACCAAACTGGCTGTTACAAAAATTTTGAAAGCCTACGATTTAGCCCTGATAAAGCTTCCTCCTGACAGTGCAGTTGAAATCACAAAATTTGGCAGCCCGGCCGTACTGGAGCAAGCTGAGCTTAGTAACAACACACATGTTATTCCGTGCAGGGTCGTTAATTCCGGGGCTTCACTGGTTTATCTGAGCTTTTCGCGCTTTGAGATGCCGGAACCAGGGGATAGCGGGTCTCCTATCCTGCAGGCAGGGAAGGTAATAGGACTTATGTCCTCGCTAACGCTGAACAATTGCATGGGAACTGCAATCTCGTCTAAGATTCTCTGCAGGTTGGGAAAATAACGGGTAGTGGGGTATGAATAAAGCTGGTGAGCTCTTATTGCGTGAGTGGGGTGTGGCAGTAGGGGAGAAACTACCATCTTATATAGGAGATATTGTGCAAAAAGTGCTTACCCAGAATAATCCAGAAAAGACAGAAGTTAAAATAGGAAAAAGAGTATACTTGGTTGTTTTTCACCCTTTACCCAAACAAGAGTGCGTAAACATTTCTGGATTCGATATAAGTGACCATAAAGATCTTGAAGAAAAACCTCCAGGAAGTGAAGCCAGGGAGACGACAAACCTTGAGCTGGCTGATATTCTTAATGTTCCTGCAATCCAGTCCCTCATGGATGATTTACATGAACTCATTCACATTGCCATAGCCCTAGTTGATCTCAAAGGTAATATTCCGGTAAGAGTTGGATGGCAGGATATCTGCACCAAATTCCACAGGGTTCATCCTGAAACCTGCAAGTACTGCATGGAAAGTGATACAAAACTATCCCTGGACGTTGCCCCTGGAGAGTTTAAGGTATACAGGTGCAAGAACAATATGTGGGATGTCGCGACTCCACTTATTGTGGACGGTCAGCATATAGGCAATATCTTCTCAGGACAGTTCTTTTTTGATGACGAACCTCTAGACTATGAGCTTTTCCGATCCCAGGCTAGAAAATACGGCTTCAATGAGGAAGAATACATAAAGGCGCTTGAAAAAGTTCCACGGTTAAGTAAGGAAGCTGTGAGCAAAAAAATGTCCTTCTTCATGAAACTTGCCAACACGATCTCACAACTAAGCCATAGTAATCTCAAGCTTGCCAAGTCACTGAGGGAACGCGATATTCTGGTGGATAAGCTAGAGAAAAACAGGGAAGATCTTGATCGTGCTCAAGCTGTGGGGAATATCGGAAGCTGGCGTCTGGATGTGCGTAAAAACGAACTGACATGGTCTGATGAAAATCACCATATATTCGGTATCCAAAAAGGCATCCCTTTAACCTATGAAACTTTTCTTTCAACGGTTCATACGGATGACAGAGAATATGTTGATAAGAAATGGAAGGCAGGATTAGAGGGTGAACCATACGACATCGAACATCGCATTGTTGTAGACGGAAAGATCAAGTGGGTGCGTGAAAAAGCATATATTGAATTTGGCAAAGACGGAGTGGTGATCGGTGGTTTCGGCATAACACAGAATATAACTGAGCGCAAAAAATCAGAAGAAGCCCTTAAAAGAGCACATGATAGTTTAGAAGCAAAAGTTAAAGAACGTACAGCTGAGCTTGAAGAGGCCTATGAATCATTGATGGAAGAAGAGAGAAGACTTTCCGAAGCTCAAAGAATAGCTCATATTGGAAATTGGGATTGGAATCTTGTAACCAATGAGATATACTGGTCTGATGAGATGTGTAGTATTTTTGGGTGTGTTCCCCAAAAGGTTTTTCATACACACAGTGAGCATTTAAACTTTACACATCCCGAAGATCGAAACTATGTGGATAATGCCGTTAAAAGAGCTTTAAATGAAAAGTCCTTCAGCATTGATCACAGGATTATCTCAGCTGATGGAGAAGAGCGTATAGTCCATGCACAGGGTGAAGTTGTTTTTGATGAGAAAAAAAGCCCAATTCGACTGAGAGGGACAATTCAGGACATTACAGATCGCAAGAAAGTAGAGGAAAAGATCAGGATATTCGCGGATGCTGTGGAATCATCAAATGATGCTATTATAACTGCATCTCTTGATGGTAATATTATCAGCTGGAATAAAATGGCTGATCATATTTACGGTTATTCGGCTGAAGAAATACTGGGGAAAAATGTCTCAATCCTTGAACCGGATAATCTCAAAGGGGAAATAAAAAAGTTAATTGAAAAAGTTAAACAGGGAGAAGAAATCCAGCATTACAAAACTTTACGATTAAAAAAGGATTGTACAACAGTAAATGTATCAATAACTCTTTCTCCAGTTTATGACACTTCTGGAAAGTTGAAAGCTATCTCAGCTATTGCAAGAGATATTACTGAGCAAATCAATGCGGAAAGACTACTGGCAAAAGCCGAAGATGCCAGAAAAAAAGAAATCCACCATAGAATTAAAAATAACCTGCAAGTGATCTCTTCCCTTCTTGATCTACAGGCTGAAAAGTTCAGAAGCAGAGAATGTGAGGATTCGGAAGTTCTTAACGCTTTCAGAGAGAGTCAGGACAGAGTAATGTCGATTGCCCTTATCCACAAAGAGCTACATGAAGGTAAAGGAAACGATAAGCTAAACTTCTCAGCGTACCTTGAAAGGCTTGTTGAGAACCTTTTCCAGACTTATAGAGTTGGAAATGTCAATATGAGCCTGAGCATCGAGCTGGAAAAAAATATTTTCTTCGATATGGATATCGCTGTCCCACTGGGAATAATCATTAACGAACTTGTTTCAAATTCCCTGAAGTACGCATTTTTGGGTAGAGATAATGGGAAAATTAAGATCAAACTTTGTAGGGAAGGCTCTGCAGAACAAACAAACAAAGAGCAGGTAAGCACAGAAGAAAGTCATAATAGCACTGATTTTATTTTAGCAGTCTCGGATAATGGGACTGGTATTCCTGAGGAGTTTAATTTAGAAGATTCCAGCTCTCTTGGCTTACAGTTGGTGGAAGTCCTGGTAGACCAGTTAGGGGGCGAAATTGAATTAAAAAAGGATTCTGGGACTGAATTTGTTATAAGGTTCACAGTACCAGTAAGAAATTGAAAAAATAGTAAAATCGAATTCTCATACAATGATCAGTTGATGAGAATTCATACACTATATGTTCGCTATGCTATTAAACGCAAACATACCCAGCAAGTGATATATAACTAACTTGAATTAAATTTCAATCGTGTAGATATAACAGTCGAGATTGAATTTTTTAATGAGATTGATCATTTTAACCTGAAATGATCGCAGCAGTTAATTGTCCGCTGACCATCAACCAGCACCAGGAAATTTGATAATTAGAGTTTGTCAAACTTTCAGAGAGAAAATTTTCAATTCAAACTTTTCTCCCACAGTTATAACAATTACCTTTATGAACACAGATTGTGCCGCCGCATTCGGTGCATGTCCATCTTATTTTTTCATTTCTTAGAAATTCCTCTATATCAAATTTTTTAATGTTTTCAAGATTTTCAATCATGCTCAT
>DATMYS010000160.1:0-2878 GCA_035560835.1 Methanosarcina sp. | reverse complement strand
CAGATTAAAATTCAAAATTTAAAAACCGGAATTAAAGACTTTAAAAACTTAATCAAAACTCGCTTTTCCGTGTTTTTTCTCCTGAAGACTTTTTCCTGAGAAGTATTTTACAAGTTCCATAGAGATGAGCGTGGTAGAAGCAAGAGCCAGTACCACTCCCCATTCAAAGAGAGAAAGTGGAACGGTCCGAAAAGCAGTCTGGAAAAAAGGAACATAAATTACTACCAGTTGCAGGATTATTGTTGTCAGGACTGCATAAACCAGGGGCCTGTTTGTAAAAAGCCCCAGGGAAAAGATAGAGTACCGGTCAGATCGCCAGTTGAAGGCATTAAACATCTCTGAAAAAACCACAAGGGTAAAAATCAGAGTCTGCAGTTTTTCAAGTGGAAAATTCCTATCAACCGCCCAGGTTAAAACGATTAAAGCCTGAAGAGCAACCAACCCCCCAAGTCCCAGTCCGGCTGTAATTTCCCTGCGGGTGATAAGCCCTTCCTTAACATTTCTTGGTTTCTGTCTCATAATGCCATTATCCGGAGGCTCAACTGACAGAGCCATTGGAGGAAGCCCGTCCGTTATAAGATTAATCCAGAGGATCTGAACCGCAAGCAGAGGCAGGATCTGCCATCCCAGGATAGAAATCAGGACTATAAGAACCTCACCTGTATGAGCTGAGAGCCCGTAAGTGATAAAATTTCTAATGTTCTTAAAGATGTTTCGCCCTTCCTCAACCGCTGCAACAATAGACGCAAAATTATCGTCCGTAAGGATCATACTTGAGGCTTCTTTGCTGACATCCGTGCCTGTAATCCCCATAGCTATTCCCATATCTGCAGCTTTAAGGGCAGGAGCATCGTTTACGCCGTCTCCGGTCATTGCCACTATATAACCCTTTTTCTTAAAGGCGTCTATTACTCTCAATTTATGGGTAGGATAAACCCTGGCATAAACCGAAACCCTTTCAACCTTGTCTTCGAATTCGGCATCTCCAAGGCTATCAAGCTCCGATCCTGTAAGGGTAAGATCGTTTTCCTTCAAAATTCCCAGTTCCTTTGCAATTGCAGACGCCGTAATCTTATGGTCTCCTGTTATCATTACGGTTTTAATGCCTGCATCTGCACACTTCTGGATTGCAACCTTTACTTCCTCTCTTGGGGGGTCTCTCATGCCCATTAAGCCTGAAAAAACCATATTTTCTTCAATTTTCTCAGAGGGAAGATCTCCGGAAGAAAGTTTTTCAATCGAGGGTCCCTCATCCAGAGAGCGGAATGAAAGAGCCATGATCCTTAGGGCCTGGTCAGCCATTTCTCTGACTTTTCCTGCAATCAACTGTTTCATTTCGGGAGATAAAGGTATTATTTCTCCATTAAGAAAAATTTTCGTACATGAACCGAGAATTACCTCGGGAGCTCCCTTTGAGAAAGCAACCAGTCCTTTAAGAGGAAAGCTGCCGGCATCGGTTTCCAGTTTACTGATAGTGGTCATTCGTTTTCTTTCGGAGGAAAAGGGTATCTCCCCAAAGCGAGGATATTTTTGATCAAGCTCAACTTTACGGAGACCTGCCTTTGCTGCAGCAACCACAAGGGCTGCCTCCGTAGGGTCTCCTTTGATCTCCCATTTCTCATTTTCCTTAAAAAGGCCAGAGTCGTTACAGAGAACAGCTCCCAGCAAGAGAACATGAAGATGAACATCGTCTATAGAAACTTTTTTGTTCCCCTCAAAGAACTCTCCTTCAGGAGAATATCCTGCTCCCGTAACCTTCAAAAACTGCTCATTGACGCAGATTCTTTCAACCGTCATTTTGTTCTGCGTAAGCGTGCCTGTCTTATCCGAACAGATAACATTTGTGGCTCCAAGCGTTTCTACAGATGGCAGTTTTCTTATAAGGGCGTGCCTTTTGACCATACGCCTTACTCCGAAACCAAGCCCTACTGTAACAACTGCAGGGAGAGCTTCAGGGATAGCAGCAACCGCAAGTGCGACCCCCCAGAGAAACATATCAAGGAGAGGAAAGCCGTAAAAAACCCCAAGCATTGCAACAAAAGCCACAATTATAAGAGTCGCAGCCCCAATCCATTTGCCGAACTTGTCAAGGCTTTCCTGTAAAGGAGTTCTCGATCTCTCTATTGTCCCCAGAAGCCCGGCAAGTTCCCCAAAAGCCGTACTCATACCGGTTGCAGTAACAATGGCACTGCCTCTTCCGTAAGCAACCGCAGTTCCTGTATAGACCATATTTGTCCTGTCAGCTTCAGGAGTTTCGGAAGGCAGAGCTTCGATGCTTTTCTGGACCGGCACGGATTCTCCTGTAAGGGAGGACTCGTCAGTTTTAAGATTGAACCCTTTAATAACTCTGGCATCCGCTGGAATACGATCTCCGGTCTGAATAATGATAAGGTCCCCAGGAACGAGCTTTTTTGAGGAAATTTTTTTTTCAATCCCATCCCTTATAACAGTAGCTTCCGGCGAGGTAAGGGATCTTAGGAGCTCAATTGCTTTTTCGGCTCGATATTCCTGCACGAAGCTGAGAATGCCTGCAAGAAAAACCGTAAAAATGATGACTATTGCATCAATTAGCTCCCCAAGCAGAGCCGAAACAATAGAAGCAATTATCAAAATAATAATCAAGATACTTTTAAACTGTGAGATGAAGAGCTTCAGGATCGAGGTTTTCTCCTTTTCTTTGAGCTCATTTTCGCCATATTCTTTAAGTCTCCTTTCTGTTTCCTCAAAACTCAAACCTGCTTCTGATACCCCAAGCTCTTCAAAAACGGAGTTTATTTCCTGATCGTAATACACTCCCTTATCCCTCAAGCATCCGGATTATCCGGAGAGATCTCTCAACTAATATATCTGCTTATCTAATATAAGTTTCAAAGTATAT
>DATMYS010000159.1:0-5257 GCA_035560835.1 Methanosarcina sp. | reverse complement strand
TATTAATTGCGTATATTGTCTCAATATCAATTGTATCAATTGAGTGCCTGTGATGAAAAATTTTGCTGACTTCATGATGAGCCCTATGAGTCCTGAGGCACGAAAAATATCTCCGAAAGAATGGGTGAAGATGTAGCGGCTCAGGTCAAAAATTCCTATGAGAAATACGAATGCCCTGATTAAATTACTCAAAGGGTAAAAACGCCGAGATAGATTAAAAATTTCTCTGGTAATAAAAGGAAGAACCCGAGAGATCCGACCAGGTACCATTACCTTCTTTAAAAAAAGAAATGTAACATGTAATTAGAAAAATGTATATGGAGTTTGTAATAGAGATTTTTTTCCAAAACACAAACCCATTAAATACAAATCTTTTCAGACCCTTCCGTATTTATCCTCAAGTCTTACGATGTCGTCTTCTCCAAGGTAATCTCCCTGCGCGACCTCAATGAAAATAAGGTTATCGTTGCCTATATTTTTAATGCGGTGCTCCTCGTTTACCGAAAGATCGACAGAATCTCCGGCAAGAACCCTGATTTGAATCCCGTTTTTAGTTACTAGCCCCTCTCCGCTGACTATGTACCAGTGCTCGTTTCTGTGAGCATGGAGCTGAAGTGAGATTTCACCCTGAGGTAGAACAGTAATGGTTTTGACTTTATACCCTGGCCTCTGCATAAGCACCTCATAATGCCCCCAGGGCCTTTCTGACTCATTTTTGCATTTTGGACTCACGTTTACATTTCTCCAGAATTGTTTCGTACACTTTGATGTAATCATCTACCATCCTGTCAACAGAGAAGCGCTTTTCAACATTTTCCCTGCATTTTTTGCGGGATATGGAAGCAACCTTTTGCACAGCGTCTGCAGCTTCATCAATGCTATTGACTAAAAAGCCAGTCTCCCCGTTACTGATCAGCTCAGGCATCGAGCCCAGGTTCATTGCAATTACCGGTGTACCGCTTGCCATGGCTTCAACAACACCAAGCCCGAAAGGCTCATCATAATTGATCATGTGCAGCAAAGCGTACGCATTTGACAGGAGTTCTTTCTTCCGCTCAGGATCGACATGCCCCTCATAAATAATCTGTTCATTGTCTATATGGGGCTGTACTTCTTTTTCGAAATAGGCCTGATCCGCGATAAAACCAGCTATTCTAAGTTTCCTTCCGGTCTTTTTTACAACTTCTATTGCTTCTTTTGCGCCCTTGTCTCTGTGCAGGCGTGATAGAAAGAGGAGATAATCCTGCGGCTTATCATTGAAATGAAGACCTTCTATGTCGATTCCATGCCGAACCGTAGCTATATAATCCAGTTCATGGCATCTGTAGGCATCACTTATAGATACATAAAAAGTTTTATTATTGTATTTTTTATAGACAGGAAGAATTTTCTTTGAAGAAATACCGTGTATTGTTGTCACAACAGGCGTATTGACAAGCGCGCTGTAGGTAAGCGGGAGATAGTCGAAGTGATTGTGTATTATATCGAACTCATCTGCTCTCTCAAAAACCTCTGATATGTGAAGGCATTCGTACACCTTCACAAGAATTTTCTTGTCCTCTTCGTAAGGTCTCGGGCATACTGCATGAAGTTTGGCTGAAGTGTGAGAATCCGCTGTCGCAAATAATGTAACGTCAATTCCCCTTTTTACCAGCCCTTCGGTTAATAAAGATACTACTGATTCCCATGGGCCATACTTTTTAGGTGGCGTGCTCCAGGCAATCGGAGATAACATTGCAATTCTTATAATAATACCTCCAAACTCACATCTCCAAATTTATTTTCAAATCTAAAGGTAATTTCATTTTAGTTGTAATTTTGTTTTAATTGTAATTCTATTTTAAGAGCTGATCCCAAGACTCAAAATTAGTTCTCCGAATCTAGTATTTTTGGGGATCAATCTAGTTTATGGTCATGAAATATAGTTCGTAAAGAGGTTGAAGCTTTACTTATTTGAGAATAAAATTGGTTTTGGGATGAGATCTAATTTTATATCACCTTTTTTTGGATCATTTGACTTTCCTCTGTTTTCTTCAAACCATCTGCAGTATTCTTCAGGGCACTGTGTCTCAGGACACCCATGGATATACTCTAGGATATCGCTCAATTTTGCACTGGCCATCGATACCGATACATCCGCACTTCCATAATAAATACGGATTTCATCATCCACTAAGACCCATCCGCAAGGGAAAACAACATCATTAACGTCTCCGCTGCGTTCATACATTTCACGAGGCCCGAAAACCCATCCTTCGGACCTGTGAAGCACTTTTCTGGGATCTTCAGGATCAAGAAGGGCCAGTCCAAGCCGATAACTTGCTTTAGATGTCGTCTGGCGTACTCCATGGTACATAATTAACCATCCGTCAGATGTGCGGATTGGCTGCGGTGATAGACCTATCTTGTTGGCATCCCACCATCCGCCTTCCCGAGCATACAGAAGAACCTCGTGTTCTCCCCAGTATTTCATATCTGGAGAAAAGGATATCCAGATATTTGCCTTCGAACCACCAGATACAGGCCTGTGCAACATCGCCCACCTGCCATTCAATCTTACAGGAAAAATAGCAGCATCTTTATTTTCAGGCGGCAGGATAGCTCCCATTCGTTCGAAATTACGGAAATCTTCTGTAAGGGCAAGAGATGGTAAAGGACCTGAATCTGAAAAAGCGGTATATGCTACAGCCCATTTTCCCATCTCATCTATGTAAGTTATACGTGCATCTTCAATGCCGTATATCTCTTCAGGATAATTTGCAGGATCAGGAGAAAAAGTTGGTTCGCTGTCAATTTCCCAGCCATCAATTCCGTTCCTGCTCTTGGCTATTGTAAAGTGAGAAAAGCCCCTGTGGTCTTCGACACGTACCATTAATAAAGTTATACCATCAACTATGGCAGCCGCAGGGTTAAATACTGAATGGGCCTGATACGGCCAATCTTCAACGGTAAGTATAGGATTTTTCTCACACCTTTGGAACAGTTCTCCATGGTCTTTCCACATCATGTTCTCCCTCATTCGGCCTGATTTACTGATAGCGGGCTCTTTTTCTTTTGCAGAACCCCGTCACATACTTTGGACGTGAACGTCGTAATAATGGTTTCATTTTTGTGTTTATTTAAAGAGTTCGTTGATAGCGGGCTCTTTTTCTTTTGCAGAACCCCGTCACTTACTTTGGACGGGAACGCCGTAATGATGGTTTCATTTTTGTGTTCATTTAAAGAGCTCAATGCCATAAAAAAGCAAATTACGGATTCTGCACCCTGGTTGTAATTCATTCCGTCAGAAGTGAGCCCATCAAAGACCGCACCTGTAGAGTAATCGTACATGACAGCTTGCAAGCGGTTTCTGCCAAGGAAGTACTCAAAAGAGTATTTTGCAAGCTCGAGATATTTCCTCTCATGCACAATTTCATAAGCCGAAATATAAGCCTGAGTTAAATAACCTCCCTCTATAGGCTGCTGGTCAAAAATCGGTTTTTCTCCTTTATAGGAGTACCAGCCCTTGTTACCAACCATGTCAAAAAAGTCTCCTTTCCACTGGATCTCAGTAAGGAAATCCAACGTAGCAAGGCCAATTTCTCTATAAGTTCTGTCTTTGGTGTAATTGTATGCCAGTAAAAGGGATTCGCTTAGTTTTGCATTACTGTAGGTAACTGTGGGCTCAAACCAGTTCCAGTCTTCTTTATGGTTAGCCTCATATAAGTCGACCAGAGAATCCGCGTGGCTGATAAATATGGATTCAAAGTTGTCTCTGTCTACAAGAGTGTCCATGGGCTTGACAACGTCTTTACGTAACTTGAATACGGACTCAAATTCATCTGAATCTACTCCTGCCCTTAGAATCTTATACAAACCGCAAATTGCATAGGCTTTTGCTCTCGGAGAACCTAAATTTTCCATTTCCGGCCTGGATTTGCTGATCAGGATACGTGCAAGGGTACGCATATTTTTTGACAGGTAAGGGCAGCTCGCCACATATCCAAGCCCGTAAATTGCACGCCCGAGAGTATCTTCACTGCCTTTTTCATCTAAAAATACCCTTTTATAACTCATGAAGTTATGAAAGTGCCCCGTATTAGTCTGGGCATGTTCAAGAAAGCTCATGTATGTGGTAATTAACCCCCGGAACTCTTCGGCTTTTTTCTGGCTATCTGTCAGCTTTGTCAGTGCAACAAGAGCTCTTCCAACGTCATCAGTACTGTACCCATAACGGCGAGCCGGTACACCAAGATTGGTGTGCTGTATAATGCCCACATCATCGGTCAATAGCTTAAGATGATCAAGTTTAACTTCAGGCAGCTGATTTGGAAGGAAATTAAATCTGTTTTGTACTCTGGGATAGGTATTGTAGTGCTTTAAAGCCTTACCGAAAACAGTATTATATTCTTTACATACGTTTTCCCATGTCATTTTTCTACCAAAATCGTATGCTTTTTTGCGCATACCATCACACTCATCTGGATTTTCAATTAAGTATAAAAGCGAGTTTTTAAATCCATCAGTGTCTCCGAAATCTACAAGTAGCCCGCGATTATCGGAAAGCATTTCCTGGGCATACCAGTAAGGAGTGGATACTATTGCTTTTCCCATACCCATTGCATAGGTCAGAGCGCCACTTACGATCTGTTCTCTGGAAAGGTAAGGGGATACGTAAATATCACTGGCAAGGATATAATTGCAGAGTTCTTCTTTTTCAACAAATTTATCGTGGAATACTACATTGTTTTCAATCCCGAGTTCGGATACCTTGTTCTTAAGATATTGCCTGTATACTTCTCCCTGAGTCTTTTTGACAATCGGGTGTGTGGCACCCAGTACAAGGTAAACAAGGTCAGGATGCTGGCTTACAACTCTAGGAAGAGCCTCGAGCACACTTTCAATACCTTTATTCTGGCTCAGCAGGCCGAAAGTAAGGACAAGTGGAGACCCTTTCAGATTCAGCATTTTTTTATACTTACTGCAGTCGTTAAACGGATAGTCAGGAACTCCATGGAAAATAATTTCTATTTTGTCTTCAGGAACCTTATAAACATTTTTTAGCATATCTACTGCAGCCTGGCTCATTACAACCAGTTTTTCGGAATACTTGATGAGTTGTTCTGTGGATACTCGATACTCAAGTTCAGGCTCCCGGATCACAGTATGCATTGTGGTTATTACAGGCTTGTTTATTCCTGATAGAAGAGCAAAAATGTAATCTCCTGCATTTCCCCCAAAAAGACCGAATTCATGCTGCAGACATACGATATCAGCA
>DATMYS010000158.1:0-10749 GCA_035560835.1 Methanosarcina sp. | reverse complement strand
GAAAATAATAATAAAAAGCTGATATCCAAAATTGTTTTCCATTTTCTAGATAGATTTCGGTGTGGGTATACAGGAAATTGTACGTGAGTAATACCAAGGTATAAATAACAACTTAAAGTAAGTGCCATACCTATTGAAAAGATATGAATTGTAGGTGACACTGCGTATAATGAAATAATCACGATGCCGAAAACTACTCCAAGTGCCGCTAATAAGCAATCAACTTTGTTTAAATTATTAGAAACCATAATTGACACAATTCCATTATCCAGTAATCTATTTCATTTTAGCATAAAATGTTTACTTTATAGGCAAATCATTTGTCAAATAAAACCAACTCGAGCTTTGAGGCTGCTTATAAGATTATTTTTTGGATAGGATTCAGCAACATACAAGGATTTAGAACTTATTTAGGTGACCAATAACTAAGGAACGATGAAGATATAATTTCAAGCTTTCAGTTAGAGGATTAATCGATAGTTACATTTATAGTTTTCTTAATATAATTCAGTTTGTAACACATGACAGTAAATTTACTGAATCTGCTCCACTATATTCTCCCACCGATATTGTTCTGCATAATTTAGAATTTCTTCGTCATCCCAATTTTTATCAAGAGCCAACAAAATATTCTTGGCTAATTCATTCGGTTTTCCAGGATCATACAATAACCCACAATCATCAGAAACAATATTTGATGCTATTGATTCTTCAGTGCAACCGCGTAAGTCCTAAATAATCTCAGGAACGCCACCTATTTTAGTTCCAACAAATGGCTTCCCACAACCCAAACATTCAAACATAACTGTTGGATTTCCTTCATTCAAACTCAGTAGCACAAAAACATCACAGGTATTCATCCACAACGAGATACCATTATGCAGTTTATCACCAATTAGCTTTACATGACCCTGTAATCCTGCCGATATAATCTGTTTATTCAGTTTTCCCTTTAATTTTCCTCCACTTACAATAAAACAGATTATATTTTTTTCTTTTTTTGAGAGTATCAATCGTGGAACACTTCTACGTCAACTGGGAAATCACAGCTACTTCTGATCTATACGGGAAAAAAGATGCCTTTACTGCTGAATGGGAAATAACCGTACCCGCAGACAGCTCAAAGAAAGTTTCCTACACCGTAGAACACAGTTATTAATCCAAATACCGCAGCAAATTGCCAAATCAGGGCTCTACACTGTCCTCACGAGTGAAATTCCTATCTTTGTCTAAAAATTACCCCGCTTGAGCGAAAGAAGTGAGCGAAACGGACCCGTCCTCCCGAGACGGGACTCGGGTGACTGAACTCGGGAGGCAAAAAATATTATTACCATCACCGCAATTAACCCTTCAGATGATTATAGGTGTATTGGGGCCCGAAGGCTCGTACTCGGAAAAAGCTGCACAAGTCTGGACTCTAAGAAATAGGCTGGATGGTGTAGAAATTCAGTACTTTGCAGATATAGAGGACGCATTTCTGGCTGTGGTACACGGAAAATCCGATATTTCGATAGTTCCGATAGAAAACTCTATTGAAGGTTCGGTAGGTGTTACTCTCGACTTACTCCTTGAGAATGGGGTTGAGATAGTCGGAGATATTGTTGTTAAAATCGAACACTGCCTGCTCTCGAAAGGCGGGCCTGAGAAGATTAAGGTCATACTTTCACATCCTCAGGGACTTGCCCAGTGCAGGCATTTTTTAAAAAAATATTTCCCTGAGGCCGAACTCAGGAGCACGGGCAGCACTTCCCATGCAGCAAGGCTTGCAGGAGAGTTTGAAGAAATGGCAGCAATAGCTTCTCCTGAGGCTGCAGAATGCTACAGGCTGAAAGTTCTTCTTCCAAATATACAGGACAGGAAAGAAAACTACACTCGCTTCATTGCTTTGCAAGCCGCAGGAAAAAGCCCGGTTGAGCAGGTTTTATGTGCCGCAGAAGATAAAACGGGTAGTAAAACGGATAACAAACCGGATAAAGCAAAATCGCAATCCTATCCCAGACAGGAATCAGGGCATAATTTCCAGTCTCAAAAAAAAGTAGAATTTCAGCCTGAAACCGAAATTGAACCTCGTAATTCCAGTCTTTCAGCCTTTAAGACCTCTATTATAGTATATCTGGAAAAAGACAGGCCAGGAGCATTATACGAAATACTCGGGGCTTTTGCAAAGAATAATATTAATCTGACCAGAATCGAGTCCAGGCCTTCTAAAAAAGAGCTTGGGGATTATTACTTCTATATCGATTTTGAAGGGCACATAAGCGATGTAGTTATAGAAGAGACCATAAAAGACATAAAAAGTAAAACCGATACTCTAAAATTACTGGGTTCTTATCCCACTTTTAAAACACAGTAATTATCTTTCTTTAAAACGCTCCAGTTATTCATCTTTAATAGTGTAATCATCCAATCTTTAAGGGATCGTATTTATCCCTTTTAAAAATTGTAATTCTCCCCTCAAAAACACCAGAATTATCATCCTTAAGTTATATCATATTATTCCACATTAAAGCAAGTAAAAGCCCAGGCCGAATCCTGCGAACTTTGGAAGAAGACAGTGAGGGAGTCTCAGCATATTCAAAACTGCGAATCTAAGGACAAAACCTAACAAAAATTGGATTGTTGTGCTAATCTAAAAAATGCATATTCAGGAACGTGTACTTTTATATACTATCTTTCTCTAGTATCTTCCTAGAAGATCTTCTTATAGTATATTTGCATGTTCCGTACAGAATCCGTTCTCATGATTATTTACGATCACAGCCTTTTTCCAGGCTGCAAAAAGGAGCGAGATGGCTCTGAGTATTGAAGAAATAGTAAACAAACACGAATCGGCCCTGAAAAAATATAGAGGATTCTATGCCTTTGCAGACCTGCTTGCAACTTATCTTGTCCTTTATGTCCTTTTCGTGCTTTTCAATATGCGAGATTTATTTTTAATGTTTAGCATCTTCGAACCTTATACCGGTGCAAAATACAACATTCTGGGCTTTGGGGTTATTTTTGAAACTCTGGGGCTTATTTTTCTGGCTTTTGCCCTCTCCCTTATTCTTACAGCTATCAGGCATTACAGAACTCAAAAGAAAGATGCTATTGCCCTTATAGAAGAAGGGCACCCTGTACTAAAGGAGAGATTGAGAACTGCCTATGATAACCGCGATACGGACAACATTATTGTCCGGGACCTTATAGGCGGAGTTATAATCGATTCAAAATCCGTACAGTCCTCGTCCTTTCTTGACAGGAGAAAACTTGCAAAAAACCTGTTTGTAATAGTTTTTGCGGTTTCCATTCTCGCATATGTTGCCGGAACCGGATACCAGACAACTCTCAGCCCAACCGATCTTAACGGAGTGATCGACAAGCTTCCCTTTGTTTCGGATTCGAACTCTGACCTTTACCCTGTGGAAGAAAACGGTGGAACCTCGAATAACACCAGCCAGGAAAATATCTTCGGGAAGCCTGCCGTTGTTGTGGTGGAAGGCAAAGAGGTTGATCTGAAGATTCCTCCGGGCACGGGGCAGGGCTTTACGAGTCAGGAAGAAGGGGAACAGATGAACGAATCATTTACCCAGTCAGATCTTGTAGACCCTGACACAGCTGCTTCCGATGCTTATTATGACAATTTGCCAGAAGGATACAGGAACGTTATCCAGAATTACTTTGAAGGACTTGCAGAAGAATAATTTTTGAAGGACTTGCAGAAGAACAATTGAAAAATTTATCTAAAACCGGATTTGCCTGCACTCAGTTTTATCGAAGGTTGTCTAAAAGCAGTTTTTGAATAAAGGCAGTGTGCTGGATATACACTGCTGAAGGAGCAGGCAACGTCCAGAAAAAGCGGGCTTTTTGAGCCTTTAAAAACAGAAACTTAAAGGGTGAAGCGGATATGAATGAAACTAATACTGACTTCGGGCAGGCTGCCACGACCTACCAGAACGCAGGCAGGATTTTCAAAAGCTTTTTTGAAGAGATTGGAAATGTTGTGGTGGGCCAGAATAAAGTAGTAGAGCAAATCGTGATTGCAATACTCTGTGAGGGGCATGCCCTCGTTGAAAGCAATCCAGGGCTTGGAAAAACGCTTATGATCTCCACGGTGTCAAAGGCGATGAACCTTAAGTTCAGCAGAATCCAGTGTACTCCTGACCTCATGCCTTCTGACATTACAGGGACAAATGTTATTGAAGAAAAGGACAACAAAAAAGAATTCAGGTTCCAGCCAGGGCCGATTTTTGCAAACGTTGTTCTTGCAGATGAGATTAACAGGGCATCCCCTAAGACCCAGTCAGCCATGCTGGAAGCTATGCAGGAAAAACAGGTAACCGTCGGAAACGATACCTTCCTGCTGGATCGTCCCTTCTTTATTCTTGCCACCCAGAATCCCATAGAAATGGAAGGCACATATCCCCTGCCTGAAGCCCAGCTCGACCGTTTTCTTTTAAAAGTCCTGGTAGATTATCCATCTCATGAAGAAGAAATGGAAATCGTAAACAGATATACAAAATCCGAAGTCCCGAACATTTCCAGAGGTCTTGACAAATCCACACTTCTCGATTTGCAGAAACTCACCAGGCAGGTCCCGATCTCGGAGGAACTCAAGGAGCGCGTCCTTTCCATTGTGGGTATGACAAGGAAAGACAGAGAGCATATCGAGTACGGGGCTTCTCCACGGGCATCCATCGGCCTTATCCTTGCCGCAAAAGCCAAAGCCCTTATAGAAGGTAGGAACTTCGTAAGCAAAGAGGATATTGATTATATGGCATATCCGGTTCTTCGCCACAGGCTTATCATGACCTTCGAAGCCGAAAGAAGCGGAATGACCCCTGATCAGGCTATTGAAGAGATTATCCGGAAGCTCAAATAAAATCTGAGCCTGGGATTACCAGACCAGGGAAGAAACTGTAGAATAAGTTAAAATAACCCTGAAGGGTTTCCTGAGTCCGGAATAAACCGGGCTTTTATTGACGATCCAGAATGATTCGCACAAAACAAAATATCGAAACGGACTTTTTCAGGCAGCTTGACCGCTTTACCTTCTCTGTCCGGAAAAGGGTATCTACCGTTTACGCCGGAAACCGTCCCTCCACCCGAAGCGGACACGGCATCGATACCATTGGATTCAGGGAGTACGATCTTAACGACAGCCTGAAAGATATCGACTGGAAAGCCTATGCGAGGACTGAAAAGCTCTATGTGCGGCAGTTTGAGGAAGAGAAAACCCTTACGACCCATATCCTTCTGGACGCCAGTAAAAGTATGGATTACCCTGAAAAGGGGACTTCGAAGTTCGAGTATGCTGCCATGCTCGCGGCAGGCTATGCCTACATGGTAACAAAATATAACGATAGGTTTGCAATCTCAACTTTTAAACAGGAAATCGATATAAACAAACCTAGCCGTGGGCGAAAAAATCTTTTACGGACAATAGACAGGCTAACAGAGCTCGAACTGTCCGGAGGCACCTCTATCGGGGAAGCTGCCATAAAGTACAGCCGGGAAATCAAGTCCAGATCCCTTGTAATCCTTATTTCGGACTTTCTTCAAGAACCCGAGGCAATAGAAACCGCAGTTTCCAGGCTGTCTGACCATGACCTGATCCTGATCCAGGTTCTAGACCCCACGGAAAAAGTGCTCCCCATCCAGGGTAACAGCAAGCTCGTAGACCTTGAAACCGGAGAGGAGATCCGGACTTATGTTAGTGAGAAGTTTAAAGAACGCTACCTTAGAAAGCTCGATGATCACAGCGCAAGGATCAAAAAAGCCTGCATGAAGACAGGGGCTGAATTCTATACTTTTACAACCGATACCCCTATTTTTGACGCTTTCTACCATACTATCAGGAGAAGGAGACGCTAAAAATGCCTTTTGAAAACTCCCTTGCTCTTGCCGCTCTCCTGAGTTTAATACCGCTTATTATTATTTACATGCTCCGTCCCAGGCCAAGGATACTTTCAATTCCTTCGCTAATGTTTGTCCTTAAACTTGAGAGGGAAAGAAAACGGGTTTATGCTTCACTTACCAAAATTGTGCGGGACCCACTTTTCCTGATCCAGCTCCTTATGCTGATTCTTCTTTCCATTGCGGCAGCAGGCTATTACTATACTTCAGAGGAACCATTGAGTGGAGAGCATACAGTACTGGTCCTTGATACTTCTGCAAGCATGCAGACTGATTCCCGCTTTGATGATGCTGTTAAGATTGCTGATGGCTATGTGAGCAAGAAAAACAGCATAATCCTGGCTTCGGACACACCTCTGCTCGCCCTTGAAGGAGGAGATGCCTCGGCTGCAAAGGATATTTTCAGTAAGGTTCAGCCAGGGGCAGGCACCGCCGACCTGTCTGCAGCAATTACTACAGGCATGCGTCTTCTGTCCAAGGAAGGAGGAGGAAGAATCATCGTTATTTCGGACTTCACTAACTACAAAGGTGATGACCCCGTTGCTTCCAAAACCCTGGCTGAGTCCTACGGAATTGAGGTGAATTTTGTAAAAGTAGGAAAGACTGCAGATAATATGGGAATCATTAACGGCTGGATCGAGGCTACGGACGGAAAATATAGCTATACAGGTGTAATCAAGAACTATAAAGACCATAATGAGAGCGTTAAAATCGAAACCGGCAGAGGAACTTCAGGAAATTCCTCAACGTCCTTCTCCCTTGATGTCCCTGCGGGCGAGACAAACCAGTTCACTCTCGGAAACCTGGGACCAGGCATTACAACAGTCCAGCTCGATGTGGAAGATAGCCTGCCTGTTGACAATAAAGCCTATATCTCCATTCCGGAGACCTCAAACCAGCGTATACTCTATGTTACTGATAACGGGAAATTACCTTCGAAAACTGCACTCTCCCTGCTTCCGAACAGTAACCTGACCGTCTCAAAATCCGTCCCGACCGAGCTTGACAACTATACCCTTGTCGTGCTTGCCCAGAAAAAGACGCCAATCGGCAATAGTTCGGTAGAAAGAATCGAAAGCTATGTCCGGAACGGAGGCAATGCGGTCTTTATTGCAAGTGGAGCCCTTGTTCCCGAGAAAACCGAGGTTGACCTTCTCAAGATTCTGCCTGTGAAACCCCTGAAGCTTGAGGATGATGAAAATGGACTTGGGATTGAGGAAGTCCTGAAGAGCAGTATAACCAAGGACATAAGGAGCGACGAAATCTCGGTTCGCAAATACCTGAATGCCACTGAGAGGACCGGTTCGACAACCCTCGCAACGCTTGAAAACGGGGTTCCTGTACTGAGTTACTGGCAGGTAGGCAAGGGAACAGTTTTCTATATGGGGCTGAGTGATGAACTAGGAGAAGACTCCTGGAATAATTTCCACAATCTGCCCGAGTACCCGGTCTTCTGGATAAAGCTTGTCCAATGGCTCGGAGGAACAGGGGATATTTCCGAATATAATCTGAATACCGGCACATTGAATTCCCTTTCAAAGACCGAGGAAATCCGTACACCCTCAAAGACTTTTACTTCAAACCGCGTCCTCTTCGACGAGGCCGGAATTTATGAACTTTCAGGGAAGAAAATTGCAGTGAATCTCTACAATGACAGGGAATCTAATACTACAGTCGATGCTTCGGAATTGATCAAGCGGGCTGTTACGGAAGATGAGCCCAAACTTGTGAAGGAAGATTCCTACACTGCCAAACATGACATTACCGATTATCTCATAGGAATTATGTTCCTGCTCATACTGCTTGAAATCCTTATTGTGCGCCAGCGGGGTGAATTATGAATATATCTCTTGAACATCCCGAAATGCTCTTCCTGGTAATCCCTGTGTTTATTGCGGGATTCTATCTCCTGCGGAAGACAAAAACGAAGCTTGTAGAATGGAGAATGCTTGTCGCTTTTCTGCTTGTGCTTGCCCTGGCTTCTCCTTTTACTATGGTTACACAGACGATTAACGAAAAAGACCCCTCCATTGTGCTGGTTCAGGACCAGACCTCAAGTATGAGCCTCTTTCCTGAAGGAGCAGGCACTGAACTGTACAAATCCCTGGTAGCCAATACCCCGACAACTTTAGTCCAGCTAACAGGGGATAAAACCTCTCTTGGAGATACAATTACACAATATGCGGGTAGCGGGAATCAGTTAGTGCTGGTTAGCGACGGGAACAATAATGCAGGCAAGGATCTCACTGAAGCCCTGGAGTTTGCAAAAGAAACCAACACATCTGTCTATCTTGTCCAGCCCGAACTCCAGACGAATGACTTCAGTGTCGAAATGCTCGGGGACAAAACGGTTGTTGTGGATAACCAGAACGAGTTTGATATAGTTGTACGCCAGGCTTCAAATCAAAGTGTCAGCTACCTCCTTGAGGTATATGTGGATGGGAAGCTTTCACAGAGCAGGGACTTCACTCTGGAAGGAAGGAACAATAGTGCTGATCCCATTAAGATTAATCAGGCTTTTAACACCCTCGGTGCCCATAATCTCAGTGTAAAAATCGCTCCTCATGGGGAGGACAAAAATGCAGTTAACAATGAATTTTTCAAGTCAGTGTATGTCATTCCAAAATCGAAGCTTATCCTTGTTACAGGCGAGCCAGACTCTCCCCTAGGCAGGGTTCTGGACAATCTTTATAATGTCTCAGTAGTTAGCACTTACCCCGGAGCAGCGGCTCTTAATGGCAGCAAAGCTCTGGTGCTTGACAACCAGCCAATTAGTTCCTTCTCCGAAGCCCAGATGAAAGAAATCAAAAATTATGTCAGCAACGGAGGCGGACTGGTTGTCGTTGGAGGAGAAAAGGCGTACAATTACGGAAGCTACCTTAACTCCTCGCTTGAAGAAATCCTGCCTGTTCTCTCAAAACCTTCCGAATATAAGGGAGGAAGAAACATGGTCCTGATCCTGGATGTCTCTCCGAGTACTGCTGCCCACAAGTCCCAGGGAGACATCCTGGCAAATGCTATATATATTCTTCAGAACGAAAATCTCAAAGATGCAAATGCCGAAGTTATTGCATTCGGGAGCAAGGGATATGATGTTTCTGGAGGTTTTGTTTTCTTGGGGCTTGCTCAGAACCAGGCAATTCTTAAAGACAAAATTGAGCGGTTGACTCCCGATGAGCAGAGCAAAACGTCCTTAGATGCAGGGCTCAACATTTCAAAACAGATGTTTACCGGCAAGGACGGCGAACTTGATGCTATTATAATTTCAGATGGAGCAATCGAGGATTCCTATGAGCCAAGCCTTCAGGCTGCAAAAGAACTTCAAAAACTCGGTGTGAACCTGTATTTTATCCACATTCGCTCAGTAGCTCCTTCCCAGACTGACAAATCCAGAAATTATTATGCTGAGATGCTTATGAAGGAACTCGGGCTTGAAAAGAACTATTTCCACATTAATATGGGTGAAAGGGCAAACATAGGCTTTGAACCGACAAAAGAGTCTGCTGAGGAGGGAAAACACGAGGAAGTCGAACTTGACGCTTACCCTCTGCTTGCATATTCCCCTGATCATTTCATCACTAAAAATGTGAACCTCACAAATGCCAGCATTACGGGATATAACGACGTTACTCAAAAGGCCGGAGCTGAGCGCCTGGTTATTACTTCTACCGGAAAGCCTGTACTTACTACCTGGCGCTTCGGGCTTGGTAGAGTTGCAGCTTTTACTACGGATAACGGAGAAGGAGAAGGTTCTCGCTGGGCGACTGCCCTTTATAACGGTTCAAATGCAAAATTTATTTCAGGCACTATGAACTGGGCAATAGCAAACCCGAGAGCTGAAGAAGGAGCTGTTGTGGACAGCCCGGATACCTGGCTCGGCACTCCTTCCAACCTTACTCTCACGATGTACGATGAAGGAATCCCGCAGCTAAACCTGGATGGAAGCTCCCTTGATCTTGCTTTATCCGGAAGGAATACCTACGAGACAAGCGTAAATCCCGAAACCACCGGAATCCATGATATCTCAGGCTATCCGCTTGCGGTAAATTATCAGCTTGAATACCGGGATGTCGGGCTCAATGAAGATATAGAGTCACTTGTCCTTGAAACCGGAGGAAAGATATACAATGAGAAGGATGCAAGAGCCCTTCTCCTGAAAGATGCACGGCAGAATTCAGTGAGACAATCTGACGAGCAGGTAAGCCTGAAGATGTATTTGCTCCTTACTGCGCTTGTGCTTTATCTGGGAGAAATCCTTGCCAGGCGCATAAGGGAAATGAGAAAGCTCAAGGCACAGGTTGAGATAGAAGCTGGAGCATAAAACCCTTTTCAGGGTTTTTTCTTCTTCTTTTCTGTGGATTCGATATTTTTAGGCTTCATCAGTTGATTAAAAACGATCACTTTTTAAGGATTAATAACTCTTCTCTGCTTTACTGTAGTTCAAAAGATATTTTATATTGAACTTTTGAATCCATTTTTACCTACGGAACTCTGTAGAAACTTCTGTACCAAAATAAGGAAATAAATAATGGCCCTTGGTGAAATTGTTCCCATTCCAAAACTTCCCCCACAGATAATCGATGCAGTTAATAGCAATACATTGGCAGTTTTCATTGGTGCTGGGGTATCAAGAATAGTTGGTTGTGCAAGTTGGAAAACATTGGCTAATAATCTTATAGAATTCTGTTTTTCAAAATCATGTATAAATTTCAAGGAAAAAGAAACTCTCTCTGCTTATGATCCAAAGAAATCAATTACAATTTGCAAATACATATTGACACAAAAAGGATTTGAGAGTGATTTAATCAATATAATTAAAGAATCCCTCAAACCAAAGGAAGACCTTTATGAATC
>DATMYS010000157.1:0-3609 GCA_035560835.1 Methanosarcina sp. | reverse complement strand
AGATCACGGATTTTTCCAGGAAATAAGGAATCGATTTTGGAATCGAAGCACTAGATTTTAAAAATATTAATGGCTTTATTGAAACGGTTTAAATTCTAGGATGAAATTAAGCTCCTTGAAATTAAGCTCCTTTATTACTATAAGTGAGAGTTGTGACAAATGCCCCGAATACGAGCTAACCAAAGTAATCCTTCCAACTTAGCCCATTTCTTAAACTGCCATAGATCTTAATATTGGAAAATGCAACTACTTATTCGTTTTTTCCTGTTACTGTGAACCTTATGGTGAATTCCGTCCCATTACCCCTTTTCAGTTCAAGTTCGCCATCTAATTGATCTACCAGGGAAGTTACCAACTGCATGCCAAGACTATCAAGGTCTTCAATATCGAGCTTTTCAGGAATGCCCACACCGTTGTCGGAAATGATCAGAGTAAAACTGGTACTTGTACTCTGGTAGCCTTCGATTTCAAGTTTTGTGGGTTTTTCCCTGTGAAGTTTGATTCGAATTTCCCCTTTCTTTCTGTCAGGAAATGCATGTTTTAATGAATTGGAAACAAGTTCGTTAACAATCATCCCCAGTGGAACAGCAATATCCATATCAAAGAGAAGGTTTTCTTCAAGATCCATACTTAAACTGATATCGGTACTACCAAGCCTGTATGTATGGAAAAGAGTATTCGCAAGTTCCTCAATGTAAGGCGAAAAGTTAAGTTTATCGAGCTCTTCACCTCTATATAATTCTTCATGGATAAGAGCCATAGAAATGACTCTGTCCTGGCTTTCTCTAAAGGCTTCGAGAACTTCGGAATTTTCAACACATTCTCTGTTTTTGAACTGTTCAGCCTGAAGATCCAGCAGGGAGGAGATTACCTGAAGGTTGTTCTTGATTCTGTGATGAATTTCCTTTTTACGGGCAGTTTCAAGATTTGCCAGAGCTTCTTCAGCTTTCTTGCGCTCGGTAATGTCAGTTAACATACCCAGATAGCCTATAAACTTGCCTTCCTTATTAAAAAGAGACTTAGCGCTTATAAGTCCCCATATAAATGAACCATCCTTACGCATTAACTTCAATTCATAACTATCATCGATACACTGCCACCTCTTTTCAAAACTCCTCTTGGCAACAGGCTTGCTTTCCTCACTAATAAAATCCCATATGGGTCTACCGACAATCTCCTCCAGAGTGTATCCTGAAGTTTCCATTATCTTATTGGCGTAAGTAATCTTAGCTTCATCGTCCACTAAATATATACCTTCGTTAGAAGTTTCGACGATGTTGCGGTACTTTTCCTCACTTTCTCTCAGCCTTTCTTCTGCTTCTTTTCTTCTAGTTATATCCGTGGCAATGATCGAGGAAGCAGTTATCTTTCCTTGATTATCAAGAACTGGAAAAATGGTGAGTGAAACATTTATTACCTTTCCATCCTTTCTCACTCTTAAGGATTCGTATTGCTGGATTTTTTCTCCCCTTTTAACCATTTCACTTAATCTTTCTGTTTCTCCAGTTAATGTGGGTGACTCCAAGATGGATATGGACTTCTCCAAGACTTCTTCCGGTGAATAACCATAAACTTGTTCTGCTCCTTTATTCCAGCTTTTGATAATACCATCAAAAGACTTAGTTATGATAGCCTCAGTTGATGATTCGACAACGTTGGCTAAATTCAGAATTTTCTCTTCAGCTCTTCTATACTCTGTTATATCTTGAGTTGTTCCTCTAACCCGAACAGGATTATTTTTCTCATCAAAAACAACTTCAGCTTTCGCATGGACTATGCGCTCTTCTCCATTGGTTCGAATTATCCTGAAATTAATGTCAAGTGGCTTTCTTTTTAATGCCTCTTTAATGGCATTATCTATATAGTCTCGGTCATCCGGATGCACATAACTTAAGAAAGTATCGTAATTTACTTTCGACTCTTGAGGCTTAAGTCCAAAAATCCGATACATCTCATCAGACCAATTATATTCATTGCTTGCAGAATCCCTCTCCCAACTTCCGATATGAGCCATTTCTTGAGCTTCTGCAAGACTTTTTTCACTCTTTTTCAGTGAATCATAAGCCTTCTGAAGTTCTTCTGTCCTTTCCTTAACTAATTGATCTAAATTGTCAAGGGTTTCTTTTAACTTAGATTCTGCTTCTTTGCGCTTAGTAATGTCGCTGGCAGCACCAAACCATTCAACAATTTCACCATTAGCATCCAGCAACGGGACCGCCCGTGAGAGGATCCATCCCAAGCTACCGTCTGCTAACCGGACCCTGTGCTCGGTTTGGTAAGTGCTCTTCGTCTGGATAGCTTCATTGATGATAGCTGTCACTAGCGGTTGATCTTCTGGGAGAACATATTCATTGAACCAAGTAGGGTTTGGACTTTCCGTATTGGCAAGAAAATCTCGACCATAGAAATAGCGCATCTCACTCCAATCCGGGCTCACTCGATATACCATTTCTAAGCTAGCCGTCACAAGAGCGCAAAAACCCTCTTCACTCATACTCAGCGCTGCTTCAACCTGATTATATTCCTTATTATTTTTCTGAGATGGGCTCTCTATTTTCTCCCATTTCCCTTTCTTTTTGCCCACAGCGAACTGATGTTTTGTAGCAATTTCAATAATATCGAGTGCACTGTACTTGTCAACTGAATAGGCACAAAGAGCCATTATTGGGTATTTGCCAATAACAGAATCCAATAATTTTTCGTGATCAAAGAAGTCATTTCCACTATACCTCAAACCATCATATCCACTGGCGAGAGCCTTACTGTTTTTCTCAATTAGGTGACTTAATACCGTTTGTGGATCAAAATCATCCTCTTCTACGTGCCAGTAAGGATAGGGAATAATCTCAATTTGTCCATTCTTTAAATAAGCGTCAATATCAGGAATAGCCACTTTCAAGGCTTTTTTTGCTTCTTCTTCATCTATAGGTTCTGATACGACCCACAAGCAAAACTCGTTATCTTTCAATCCTGCTTTGAAATAGGGAACAAGTACGTCTATCAAATCTTCCTTTGTCTGGTAAAACTGGCAGAAATGTGTTCCCCAATGTACGTTCCCAATAATATCAATACCAGAAATCCTGTTACCACTTATCATACTATTCTCTGATTAAATGTAAATCAAAAGTTTCTCTTCTAAAACTATTGCTTTATTTAGTAATTTACTTAGCTTGGAATTCTTTTTGCAGAGAATATTTTTATAATTTAGCGATTATATAAAGATTTGTTTGTATAAATGTCGTTTTATAAATAATTGTCTGTCTTATTTGTTTCTAAAACTATAATTTCGTTAGTGACAGCGATTTTATGTATGGTTTTTGTACATTTGTGAGTACATAGCGCTGATTAAGTGCCAGCAATTATCCAGGATTCAGAATCAATTATTTAGGATTTACTTAAACATACGTACCTTATAACAAGAAATATGTAATGTAATCTATAATTATGGATACAAACGAAAATAGGTCGTGGGTCGTGTCCTCAAATTATTGAACTGGAATTCTAAAGGTTAATAATTCCTTTAGACTCCATATGTGATCTGCTATTCCTTCTGCCATTGCTGGAGTTCTTTGGAACCATTTTCTTTTTCCAGAGTCCACTTTTAATCTT
>DATMYS010000156.1:0-2389 GCA_035560835.1 Methanosarcina sp. | reverse complement strand
ATACCTGTATAATTCAAAAAAACTGTTTAAAACTGTTTTGAATAATTAATAATTTAATCATATTTGCATGATATGATTTATAAGCGAATTTTTACGGAGGGAAACTTAATGATCAGTATTACTTCCGAACCTAAAAATGATGTTTACAGGCTTTTGGTAGACCTGGCTTTTGATTTATGTGACGAATTTATTCTCGTTGTACGTAAGAAATACTGTTCAGATTTAAACAATAATGCTAAAGCCGTATTGGAAAAGCTAAATGATGATTTAAAAGAAATGAAAAAACAATCGGAATGGGCAGGGACAGAACTGCTTGGACATACTGCATATGTCTACCATTATCATGCCAGCCCGGAAGCCAGAGAAATAATCAAAGAGGTTTCAAACTCACTTTACAGTTGGATGTATCCGAATTTACCCGAAGATTTGAGCTTTTATAAGAGTGGCAAACCTTGGTTAGTAAATACAGCTCATGAAAGACAGAGCTTTATTCTTAGCGAAGATAAGTCTGAGACAGACAGAATTGTGAACATAAAAGGCCTTAAGATAAGGTTATAACATGAACTTCGTCGCCATTTGAAATTACTAAGGATTATCGCCGGTGGAAAATATGGAGTAAAAACTGGCAACTAAGCGATGAAAGAAAATCTACGCTGCCGGTTTCAACAAGGAACGGCTTTGAAAGCGTTTTCAAACTTCTTTTGTTAAAAAAAGTTTAAATATGCATTTTTGCTGCAGGTCGGAATACATTCACCAATTTCGAACTTTTCAGGCTCAGAAAGCAACGTCTTTTGGGTCAAAATACTCTGGATCATAATTTTTTCCCAGCCACGCCACTGTATGTTCGTATTCCTCATGTTCAGGGTCTTTCAGGATTTCGAGCATCTCTTCATAGCCCCATATTCCTCCGATGTCCTCGGGGACAGCTGCTCTTTTTCCTGCAATGCAGACTGGATATTTCGCTCCTTGTTTTTTCGGAAGGATCTCCTCAAGCTTGACTTTTATCTCCCAGTTGTCCCCGAAATCGTATCTGTACAGAGCAAACTTATTTTCCGGAGTGAAGTATTTGGAGAGCTTAGCTTTATTTTCCGGCACAAGGGACTCACATAAAGTTTCACAATCCTCATCTGCTTTCCCTATTTTGTCAAGTTCCTCAGTTTTTGGGTTTTGCATTTCGAATTCATGCAGATGGTAATCTTCCCAGCCCATTACAGTCTGGATCGCCTTATGAAGGTCCAAAAAAGTATAATTTTCCGGCACCTGGATTCGCCGCCAGATCTTAGGACTAATACTTTTTATTGAAAGCTTTAACTGGTATATCTTTTTAAACGTGTCTTTCATATAGTTCTTCCCCAGAATAAAAGTCCGCTAGTATCTGTTAATTTCTACTAATGTTCGTTAACTCCTGCTAATATTCATTAATTTCTGCCAATATTCATTAATTTTTGCTAATCTTAGCTTCTATTCAATAACGTCCTTTAATATTCAACGACGTCCTCTAATGTCTAATAATGTCCTCGAATATTTGATGATATTCAATACAATTCAATACTGTTCAATAATTCCCGTAAATCCAATATGCCGATGACTTGTAAATGAATTCCTTTTATGGCAGAAAATGGGGGGAAAATCCTTGATTGCCTCTAAATATTCATCTATAGATAAATCTCTAAAAATTTCAAATCAGTTTCCGTATTTCTCATGTATGAAAGGTTGAAAAACTTATCTCCTGCATATTCCATGCATGCAAATTTGTTGGTTCAGTTCGAGAAAGAAGGCAGCTTCGTTCAGTTTCAATCCTTGTTTTAGTGGATCTTGGCTCTCGAATTTTTTATGACGAGGTTTTTGTGCCGATAGATATTAGTTTCAATCCTTGTTTTAGTGGATCTTGCTCTCGAATTAATTTATCTATGGTTTGACGCCAGAAAGAAAAAGTTTCAATCCTTGTTTTAGTGGATCTTGCTCTCGAATCTTTATCGCCTTTACTTCCTTTGGGATTGCGTAGAGTTTCAATCCTTGTTTTAGTGGATCTTGCTCTCGAATCGGGCCAGAATTTGAGACATAGCAAAGCAGTTTTGAGTTTCAATCCTTGTTTTAGTGGATCTTGCTCTCGAATAATCGCACAGGGATATGCGGAGTATCTTGAACGGAAGTTTCAATCCTTGTTTTAGTGGATCTTGCTCTCGAATAAGGCAAAAATTTCCGTTATTTGGCTAAAAAAGGCCTGAAATGTGTCCTTTTCTTGGGCTAAAATTCTTACTGGAAAATTATCAAACCCTTTATAAATACAAGAAAAACAGGGTTTCTAGCGGCTTGGAAACATTTTGATATATGCCTTTCTTTCTATTTAACTTTTGTATTTAAAGTCATCTTAAGTAGATTCAAAGGC
>DATMYS010000155.1:0-7668 GCA_035560835.1 Methanosarcina sp. | reverse complement strand
TTTAATTATCTTGTATTAATATTACACAGGTAGTGACACTTATGATCAAGGCTGGAATAATAGGAGCTTCGGGATATACGGGAGGAGAACTCCTGCGCTTGCTCGTCAACCACCCAAATGTCAAGCTGGAGCTGGCAACTTCCCGAAGCCTTGCAGGGAAGCCTGTAACGAGCACTCACAGGCATCTTGAAGGTTTTCTCGACCTAAAGTATGAAAATCCTGATTCTGAAGACATCAGGGAGCGCTGTGATGTAGTCTTTCTTGCAGTACCTCACGGATCTGCCATGAACTATGTACCTGAACTGCTTGACGGCAACACCAGGGTTGTTGACCTTAGCGCGGACTACAGGCTTGAAACCTCGGTATTTGAGAAAATCTACGGAATAAAGCATAGCGACCCAAGGAATGCCGTTTACGGGCTTGTAGAGCTCCACCCCGAAGTTGCAGAAGAGAATTTCGTGGCAAACCCAGGATGTTTTCCAACAGGCGCAACCCTTGCAGCAGCCCCGCTTGCAGCAGCTGGACTCATCAATATTGCGGTTTTTGATTCCAAGACAGGAATCTCAGGAGCTGGCATCTCACCTGCTCAAAACTCACATTATCCAAACCTGGCGGAAAATATCATCCCATACAAACTTACAGCCCACAGGCACAGGGCTGAAATCGTCCAGGAACTGACAGGGCTTGACGGGAAGCTCCGGAATATTAATTTCACTCCCCACGTAATTCCATCTATCAGGGGAATCTTTACAACTGCTCACCTTTTTACAAAGGAATCTCTCTCGATGGACGACTTAAAGACGATTTACGAGGAATTTTACAGGGACAGGCCGTTTATAAGGTTCCCTTCAGGAGTTCCTTCCTTAACCGCAGTCAGAGGTTCTAACTTCTGCGATATAAGCTTTGAAGCAGATAAGGAAAATAACAGGGTTGTTGTACTTTCAGCAATCGATAATCTGGTCAAAGGTGCATCAGGACAGGCTATCCAGAATATGAACGCAATGTTCGGGCTGGACGAGACACGTGGTCTCTGGCTACCTGCTGCGGCTCCGTAAACATAACCAAAGCAAGAAAATATAACTGGTGACGGATTAAATTAAAGAATATAATTTGTCTCAAGGGGTATAGTCAGATGAAGGTAAAAGATGTCATGAACTCGAACGTTGTTTTCTGCAAGCCTGATGATACAGTCCGGGAAGCGGCCAGAATCTTGAAGGAAAGCAATGTCAGTGGAGCTCCTGTCCTTGAAGGTGAAGAGCTTGTGGGAATTATAAGTGAAGCGGATCTGCTAAAATTGCTGATACTCCCCGAAAAAGGGGAACTATGGCTTCCAAGCCCCTTTGAGGTTATAGAGGTTCCTATCAGGGAGCTCCTTGGCTGGGAGGAAACAAAGAAGATGCTTTCTGATGTGGGTTCTACAAAGATAGAAGAAATCATGACAAGGGAAGTGCACACGATCTATTCCGAGGCATCCATTGAAGAGGCATCCGAGCATATGATAAGGCACAGGATCAACAGGCTTCCTGTAACTGAGGACAACCGCGTGGTGGGGATCATTACTCGCGGTGATATTATCGAAGGTCTTGCAAAGCTCTGAGGAAAAAGGAGAGTCTTTCATGAAGGAAATCGAAGGCGGAATCTGTGCAGTAAGGGGTGTGTCTGCAAACGGGATTAAAGCCGGAAAAATGGGATTGACTGTCATTCTTGCAGAGGGACCTGCAGCGGGAGTTTTTACCAAAAATAAGGTTACAGCAGCTCCAGTTATCCTGAGTAAGGAAGTAATCGATACTCAGCACCGTCTTTCAGCCATAATTGCAAATAGCGGAAACGCTAACGCCTTTACAGGTGATGACGGCTTTCTGGATGCTATGGAAATGGCAACTGTACTTGCCCAAAAACTTGGTCTTGAGGCTGACACGGTTGCAGTTGCCTCGACAGGAGTAATTGGCAGAAGGCTTGACATCTCCTTAATCACGGAATGTCTTCCTGAAGTCCTCAAAGGGCTGGGCAGTTCTCCTGAGTGCAGCCGGAAAGCTGCAAAAGCGATCATGACCACGGATAGGGTCGTAAAAGAAGTAGCTATTGAGATGGATTGCGGAATCAGGATAGGTGCCATTGCCAAAGGTTCAGGGATGATCGAGCCCAATATGGGAACTATGCTCTGTTTTGCATATACCGATGCGAAAGTGCCTGCCGATGTCCTGGATGCTGCTCTCAGAATAGCAGTGGATAAGACTTTCAATATGGTCGTGGTGGATGGGGATACAAGCACGAACGACATGGTACTCCTAACTTCCACCTGTAAGTCTGGAGTCAAGCCCTGTATGGATTGTCTGGATGATTTTGAGGAAGGGTTGATTTACGTATTCACCGAGCTTGCGAAGAAAATGGCAAAAGATGGGGAAGGCGCTACAAAACTCATCGAAGCCAGGGTAGTGGGCGCAAAAACACATGAGGATGCCAAACTTGCTGCAAAAGCAATTGTACGCTCCCCTCTGGTTAAATCCGCAATTTTTGGCAAGGATCCCAACTGGGGAAGGGTTGTAGCTGCTACAGGCTACTCGGGTGCGGAACTTGAACAGGAAAGGCTTTCTCTCTCTTTTTCAGGAGGAGGAGAAGAGGTTAAACTTGTAGAATCCGGTGAGATTTCCAGTTCTTCGGATCTCGAGCTTTTGAAAAAGATAATGGCAAATGAAGAAATTGTCATTACCGTTGACCTTAATCTGGGAAAGGAACGGGCAATAGCGTGGGGTTGCGATCTTACCTATGACTATGTCAAGATCAATGCAGAGTATACAACGTAAATGCCGAATATATGGCTTAATGCAATTATCGAATACATAGTGCAGTATTGAATAAAGGCTTAATGCCAGTATTATGACTTACTACAATACAGGACTGAAAAAACAGATAGAAGGACAAAAATGTAAGCAAGATATTAATTCGAAATCTAAGCAAGATCACTTTGGGAAAAATCCGGGTTTTCCCCTAGTCCCTGAAAATCAATTCAGATTCAGATCTATATCTCCAGGGGGTTTGTTAAGTGAATTTACAAGAATGGGAACAGCGCCACAACGACGCTTTTTACAATGTCAAAAAAGCCCTTCCTTATCTGGAAGGTGTGTTTGTGGCTTACAACAGTAATATTGATGCTATCAAACACCTTACAGATAAAGAGCTGTCCAGGCTGATAGGGCTTTTTAATGAGGTTGAGATTCAGGCAAGAGTTGAAACATATCCGAGAGAAATAAAAGAGCCTCTGGATTTTATCGCTCGCTTGCTGATTTCCATGCGAGAAGGAAAAGCCGCTGAAATTCCTACCCATACCTCAGATACCCATGAATGGCTGAAAGAGCATTTGGGTTTTGACTATGCGCGCATGGGCGGCCAGGCAGGGATAATTTCTAATCTTCTTGCCCGCCTTGGGATAAAAAAAGTGGTGGCATATATTCCCTGGCTTTCCGAAGAGCAGGCAGAGTATTTTGTGGATTCTGACAATCTTCTACACCCTAAGGTAGAAGGCGGAAAGGTTGTACTTAAGCCCCCGCGGGAAGCTTTCAAACCCGAAACCGAGTCAAAAGTCAACTGGATATTTGAGTATTCCAGAGGCCTGGAAATAACCTGTGGCGGAAGCAAATTCCAGGTGCCGAGGGATAATCGACTTATAATATCCTCCCGCCCGAAATGGATTCGCCTGGATATGGACAGTGAGATATATGAGCACCTGGACTCAATTTTCCCGATTGATGGGGCAATGCTTTCGGGTTACCAGATGATAAAAGAGCAATACGAGGATGGGTCTACGTATAAGGACTATGTTTCGCATTCCGTGAAAGCTATCGAGAAACTCAAGTCATTAAATCCTGAGCTACGCATCCATGTAGAGCTTACATCCATTCAGAACCGGGTAATCAGAAAAGCTATCCTAACCGAAATTGTTGCCAAACATGTTCATTCCCTGGGCCTTGATACCGTAGAAGTGGCAAATGCTTTGAACGTTCTGGGGCATGAAGAACTCTCTTATTCCGTGATAAGAAAAGAAGAAAATGGGATAACCTCGCTTTACCAGGGAGCTGTTCAGCTTTTGAAGGATCTCTCGCTTGAAAGGGTCCACGTGCATTCGCTTGGTTTTTACATCTGTATCCTTGCAAAAGGCCATCCTCTTACGCTTAAAGAACACAGGGACGCTTTGCTCTTTTCCTCAACCCTTGCAGGCGCTAAAGCCCTGAATGGAAAAATTGATAATCTTGAGGACGCAGAAGCAGGGCTAGAGGTTCCGGTTTCAAGTAAAGGCCTTGAAGACCTGGAGAACTTCAAGCTTTACTGCGTAGGGCAGAAACTCTGTGCCCCTGAAGAGTTCGAATACGGATATCTCTACGGGCCTGATCATGATGCTGTTTTAATCCCTTCCAAGGTGGTAGATAAGCCAAGAGCAACAGTCGGGATAGGCGATGCGATATCGGCAGGAGCTTTTGTAGCCATGCTTGCAAGAATGAAGCAAGAGGCAGGCAGGAAATAAACTCTCTTTAATTTAATCCTAAGCCGTCTATTCGCCTCCCGGATGCCTACCGTTTACTTCCCACTCGCTTCCTATTCCATGGATACAGGAACTGGTTAGATGAATATACTTTGCGGATATAATGTCAATATAGATTCGGTGTACCGGATCAGCGGGGCCGAGATTTCGGAACTTCTAGAAACCTTCGAAGCAGCTGAAATCCTTGATAAAATCGAGAACCCCCCCGGAAAAATCTTTTCGGAATCGGATTTTGTAGCAGGGCTTGCCTATTGTATGAAAAACGGATGTGGAGCCGAGTGGCTTGTTTTTGGGCAGTCCGTTTTCGAGTTTCTCAAAAGCCGCTATTTCGGGAAATCCCTTGTAAGAATGGGCGGTAACGCAGGAATAATGGCCAATGCCCTTTCCCAGTTAGGTGCTTCCAGAGTAATTCCAAACGTTGCAGTGCCCTCAAAAACCCAGCTTTCTCTCTTCTCAAAAAAAGCGATCTACTTCCCTGAGACTTCCGTGCAGAAAAAGGAAAATTCAGGGCCAGAGCCTGAAAAAAATAACGGCGTCGCTTCCAGCAACCAGGAACCCATACATTTTGTATTTGATTTTTCCGAAGGAGAAATATTTTCCCTGTACGGGACAGGGATTCGGGTTCCGAGGGAAAACCGCTTCATAGCGACCTGTGATCACTTAAACCTCAGGCTCTTTGTCAATCCTGCCTTTGAGCAGTATGCCATTCAACACGCTTGCGAGCTTGATGGCGTACTAATATCTGGTTTTCATCTCCTGCTTGAGAACTATCCCAATGGCCTCACTTATAAGACGATTCTTGATGATACCCTCTCCCGTCTAAGAGGCTGGAAAGCCAGAAACAATAAGCTTCAGATTCACCTGGAATTCGGACATTTTTCAAGTAAAGAAATTGCAAATTCGGTCTTTCTGAAGTTTGCAAAACTTTCCGATAGCCTTGGGATGAATGAAGACGAGCTTGCAATGCTTTATAACTTACACGGAGTCCCAGTAGAGGGGCTTCTACATATGGAAGCAGCCGCTATATCCAGTGCAGCTTTCAGGCTGGCAACAAGGCAAGGGCTTAAGAGGCTCGTAATCCATACCAGGGAATTCGTGCTGGCTGTGTTTAAAACCGATTTTAAACTTAATTTCAGAACAGTTTCTGAATCTGAATTTCAATCAGAAACTCAATCAGAACTTCAATCAGAAACTCAATCAGGATTGGAATCCGAATTGACTTATGAACTAGAAACTGAACTCGAAGCTGAACCAGAAACTAAATTCGAAGTGCAGCGGGCAGCCGGAGAAAAGCTTGAAGCCCTGAAATTCGGAGTCAGGTGTGCAGGCGTGTATGCAGCTTCAGGCAGGCTGGAAGGGCGAAAATTCGTGGAAGAAGAAGCTTCGAAACTTCAGGAGAGCTCTTTTGGAAGAAAACAGATTGAAGCTTTCCTTAAAGCTTTTAATGGAAAAACTTTCGGGCAGGGTGCTTATGCTTTTAGGGGAGGTTATACGATCTGCATGCTTCCCACATTGCTTTCCAGGTCTCCCGTAACCACGGTCGGGCTGGGAGATACGTTAACTGCAGGGACTTTTCTCAGGGGGCTTGAGCTGGACGCACAGGCTTAAACTCGAACTTTTTGATCTCAATTATACGCTCGACTGCGGGCAGGTCTTCCGCTGGGAGCGGGACGGAGACTGGTGGACAGGAGTTGTCGGAGACCAGGTTGTCCGGCTTTCTCAGGACCACGGGCAATTGATTGTCGATTCAAAACTTCCACCTGAGTTTCTTACTCGCTATTTCCGCCTGGACGACAACCTGCCTTCAATCTACGAAAGTATAAACCGGGACCTGCTGATCGACAGGGCGATCCGCAAATATCGGGGCTTGCGGCTGATCCGACAGGATCCATGGGAGTGCCTTATCTCCTATATGCTTGCAACAGCCTCAAGCATTCCCACAATCCAGAAACGAATCTTCCTGCTGAGCCAATTTTTCGGGCAGGAACTCGAACCAGGCTATTTCAGCTTTCCTGACCCTGAAACCCTTGCAAATGCCGCTCCCGTCGTGCTTGACAAGTGCAAGCTGGGCTTCAGAACCCAGAATATAAAAGCCGCAGCTGAAGACGTGGCTTCCGGCGGGCTGGACCTCGACGTGCTTTTCCGCCTGGAATACAGGTATGCGCGGGAACGCCTTATGAGGCTTCGCGGCATAGGGGAAAAAGTTGCCGACTGCGTGCTCCTTTTCGCTTTCGAGAAAATGGAAGCCTTTCCCGTAGATACCCACATCAGGCAGATCATCCAGCATTACCACATAGATGATAGTTACTTTGAAACCTGCACAAACATGAGCTGTATGGGAGACTGGGGACGGGAATATTTCGGACATTACTGCGGGTATGCCCAGGAGTATTTGTATTATCAGAAAAGGGCTGAGGGGTTTGTAGATCTTTATTGAATGCGTGAAGAAAGTTCTTCTTCAAACGTGAAGAGGAAAGGATTTCTATTATTCACTCTTTTTAAAACGCAAAACTAAGTTCTTTAATTCATCAATCCTGTCAGCCACAAATCTTGGAACATCTGTTTACAACTCATAAGAGACAAGTGATGGAATTAGTGGAATGGCAACTGTCAGTTTTTGAGTTATACTCAAAGGAGAATACAGTTCGTAGAGCACTTCATCGTTGTATAAAATCAGTTATTGGACATTACTTTATTCCAATAGTAATCTCTTTTACATCCATTTCCCCAAAAAACCCTGAAATCAGGATTTTCCAACCCGTAAATCCCGGCATCCTCAATAATCTCAAAGCCCTCATTAACGCTCTGATACACCTGTTTTCCAAGAGAGTAGCTCATTAGCCGTTCTTCGAGAAGCCCTTTTACCGCCGGGTACTTGCGCTGAATTTCAAAAACATATTTTCCGTTTTCGATATAGCCTTCTAAACCTCAAATACTTCTCATTCCCTTCAAACTTCACTTTGGGATTGGTTTAAGTACTTTTTCACCATCTCCGTGTCTTTCAGTAATTTAAAACTCACAAATCCTCCGGCTACAATATTCGTATAAAATGTAAAAGCTCTCCATGCTGCCACTGTAATTCCGAGAATATTTGCCGGTACAAAGACTGAAAAGAGGGAAATTGCAGCAAG
>DATMYS010000154.1:0-3975 GCA_035560835.1 Methanosarcina sp. | reverse complement strand
ATTTATAAATTTTCAAGGGGTTTTATTCTGGAGCTTACCTTTAAAGGAGGATGTAGGGAAGTAGGACGTTCGGGTTTGCTTGTAAACGGGGACGTTCTTCTTGATTACGGCATAAAGACCGGGGATATCCCGGAATATCCTCTCAACGGCATGGAACCAAAGGTTGTGCTTGTCTCACACGGACATCTTGATCACTGTGGAGCTGTCCCGAATCTGATGTATCAGAATCCTGAGGTTTTCATGACCCCACCTACTGCAGAGTTTACTTTCCTGCTTGGAAAAGATACCCTGAAACTTGCAGAAAGCACGCTGTCAGGTGTATCCCCTTTTGATCCCGATGACCTCCAGAAGCTTACCAGAAGAACACAAAAAATCGATTATAACAAGCCTTTCAAAAGTCATGGGTACAGAATTTGTTTTTACAACGCAGGCCACATTCCCGGAGCTTCAGGCATCTTCCTTGAATCCGAGTCCAGAGAAAGCTTGTTTTACACTGGAGATTTCAACCTTCAGGAAACAAGGCTTGTGCCCGGTGCATCCGAATTTCCCGAGACTGATACTCTGATTCTCGAGAGCACCTATTTTGGGGAAGAACATATCCCACGAAAAGAGACCGAAGAGAGGTTTATCGAATCAGTCCTTAGCACTCTCGATAGGGGAGGCACTGCCCTTATCCCTGCCTTTGCAATAGGCAGGACTCAGGAGATACTTATGCTGCTTGATGCCCACGGAATTCAGGCTTATGTGGACGGTATGGGCAGGGATGTGTATAAAATTCTTAAAAAATACCCTGAATACCTCAAAGACCCCAAACTTCTTGATAGAGCCTTCAGACGTGCTATTCAAGTAAATGACCAGCAGCGGGATTCGGTTCTTAAAAAGCCTTCAGTCATTGTTACTACAGCCGGGATGCTAAACGGGGGGCCGGTACTTTATTACCTTAGTCGGCTTTACAAAGATCCGAAATCAAAAGTGTTGCTTACCGGCTACCAGGTTGAAGGCACAAACGGCAGGCTGGCGCTTGAGCACAGACTTGTCGAGACCAGAGGAGATATCCTCACTCTCAAGCCCAGGGTGGAGCAGTATGACTTTTCAGCCCATAGCGGTGATAGCGAGCTCAAAAAGGTCGTGAAGGATTTCTGCAGGAAAGGTACGGAAAGAGTCTTTGTAATGCATGGGGACAAAACCGAAAGCTTTGCGCAGTGGATTTCGGAAGAAATCGGCGTGGATGCATATGCACCCGCAAATGGAGAACTGTTTACCTTTTAATGAAGAAAAGAAAAATAGTAGACTTTTTTGCCTGCGAAATGCTTAAACCCGGACGATTCCAATTAGCTGACATGATTCTCAATCCTGAATTCGAAGTGCTTGAAACACTTGCAAAGAGCATACTTCTGGCTGCACGGACTGCCCCGAAAGCCAAAGGTGTAGACGATACAGTGACTGCCCTTGTCGAAAAACCTGATATCGAAGTTCTTGCCTCGACAATGGAAAGGCTGGCGGATGAAAAGGGTGCAGGCTTTGTTTTTCTGAAAAGGGATGCTGCAAATCTTCGAAACGCAGGGGCTGCTGTCCTCATCGGTGTTAAAACCAGTGGGGCTGCAGGCCTGAACTGTGGAGCCTGCGGTTTTGAAACCTGTGCTGAGATGCTGAACCGGCAAAAAGTAGAGGTAGATTTCATGGGCCCAAATTGCATGCTCAAATATGTAGACCTGGGAATAGCTATAGGTGCAGCCGTTGCAAAAGCCAAGGATTTCTGCATTGACAACAGAGTAATGTATTCAATTGGTGCAGCTGCCAGGGTTTCGGGCTTGCTTGACGCAGATGTCGTTTTTGGAATTCCGCTGAGCGTAACCGGGAAAAATATCTTTTTTGACCGAAAATAAGACTTGTAAAAAATAAGGCTCCTATAAGGACTCTCAAAAAAGCTGATACCTGTATAAAGAAGGAAATTTTTTCTGGCCTGGCATCCAGAGTGTCTGGCCAGATTACTTTTTAACGTTCAAATCTTTAGAAATAATGAAAACTTCTCTAAAGGTGATGAGAGTTTCTCTAAAGGTGATGAGAGTTTCTCTAAAGTTTAGAACTCCTTCAAACGCAGTCAGTTAGAATTTTAGTTTTTTCATCCTCTCAACAGCTTCTTTAATCCTCTCAACTGGCTTAGTAAGAGCAAACCTGATATAGCCTTCTCCAGCGTCTCCGAACCCGACGCCGGGAGTTGCAACGATTCCGGCTTCTTCGAGCAGGAGTTTTGCAAAGCTTATTGAGGTGAAACCTTTGGGAACAGGCGCCCAAATATAAAAGGTAGCTTTTGGCGGTTTTACTTTAAGGCCCATAGCCGTGAGCCCTTCTATTAGAGCATCCCTTCTCTCCTGATATATTTTGTTTGTTTCTTCGACACAGGACTGGGAAGAACAGAGAGCTGTGATGCCCGCGATCTGGATAGCGTCAAAGACGCCAGAGTCCACATTGGACTTGACCTTGCCAAGCCCTTTTATAAGGTCTTTATTTCCAACCGCAAACCCGAGCCTCCAGCCTGTCATATTATAGGTCTTGGAATGCGAGTAGAGTTCCATGCCAATATCCATCGCCCCGTCGGCAGCAAGGAAAGAGGGAGATTCATACCCGTCGTATGTCATCTGGCAGTAAGCATTGTCATGCACTGCAATGATGTCGTGCTTTTTGCAGAACTTAACGACCTTTTCAAAAAACTGCATGTCTGCTGTTGCAGCAGTCGGGTTGTTCGGGTAGTTAAAGAAGAAAAGCTTTGCTTTTTTCAGGACACCCTCAGGAATTGAGTCCAGGTCCGGCAGGAAATTATTTTCGGCAGTCAGCGGCAGTGGATATGGTTCTCCACCCGCAAACATTGTTCCTATTTTGTAAACAGGATACCCAGGGTCAGTGTAAAGTACGACATCTCCAGGGTTGACAAAAGCGAGCGGAATATGTGCAACCGCTTCTTTTGACCCAAGCAGGGAAAGGACTTCAGTAGCAGGGTCAATCTCAATCCCCTTGTATTTCTTACACCAGTCCGCAGCCGCTTTTCTGAATTCAGGCTTCCCGGCATAAGAAGGATACTGGTGAGTTTTCGGATCGCAGACAGCTTTCTGCATAGCCTCGACAATGTGCGGGTGCGTCGGCAGGTCAGGGTCTCCCACGCCAAGATCGATAACATCGACTCCCCTGGCAATTAGTTCGTCCCTTGCTTCGTCTATAGTAGCAAAAAGGTATGGAGGTAGTGCATTGATTCGGTCAGAGTACATTGATAACGTCACCTGAAGATGATTGGCATGCGTAAGTGAGCATAGTTACGTTATTTGGAATATTAAAAGGTATGGGATGAATGAAAATTGTTAACCGCTGGATGATTTTTTATTTTAAGACAATCAAATTAATTCAAAAGATTTAACTTTTATTATTTTGTATCTGATTCTGGAAAAATTAGCTGGAAAATTGGTGGATATAATGGCCCGTGTATTTGTGTCACCCACATTTAAGGATCTGGAAGAATACAGGAAAAAAGTTAGTCTTTTATTGAGACAGATGGGACATGAAGATGTAGCTATGGAGTATTTTGTCGCAGAAGATTACAGAGAATGAGATTATAGAGAAAAACACTAAAAATAATGCACAAAAGACGTATAATTCATAATTTTCTCGATTATATACTTCACGCAAGCCTGAAAAGAATCTAACCCAATCAAATTGCGAGCGGCCACCCCACCCTAAAGGATGGGGTATGCTTCGGGCCGCCCGCCAGGTTACTTGGAGACAGATGATTAAGTATCCTTTAACAAAGTTTCCTTAACATAAGTGATTGAAATTTTGACCTCGGTTTCCTATCCGATTTACTGTCTCTATAAAAGGAATCTATGGTTTAGATATTCAAAGAGAAAAACGAAGAGGCGAGGGTTCACTTCATCCCCAATCTAAAGAATGGGGTATTCGTGACCCTCTGCGCTCCCGTTGTAATAA
>DATMYS010000153.1:0-9006 GCA_035560835.1 Methanosarcina sp. | reverse complement strand
ATTGAACAGGAAAATATTCAAGAAATACATGAATATTGGCAAATATAAAAAGGTTTTTTAGTGTCTGAGTCATTTTCTTCTCGAAAAGCGAATACTATATTAAATATTTAGCATACTGTATAGCTAAACCCTCGATCTTCTATTTAGCTGAATTTTCAATATTCTCGATAGGGTGCTTCACCTCAAAAAGCCTAACTGTCTATATCATGTAAAGTATTAGATTTGGATTTGAAATAAATTCCCAAAACTCCCAAAATTGGATTACTGATATTGAAAATTCAGGACTTATATATAGATACAACCCCTGGAGATTGAGAGTTAAAGTTCAAGAATATCTGAGGTACTATTAATGAAAAAGATGAGCTTTTTAGTAATCGGCTTGCTACTTATGTCAATAGTAGCGATGTCAGGATGTACTGGTAGTAAGACATCTGACACTACTGCTCCTGCAGAAGAGAATGCAAACAATTTGTCAGCCAATAACACTATGCCTCCAGGAGGAGAAAACCCAGGTCAGATGCCGCCTGGAAACGGTACCATGCCCCCTGAAGGAGCCCCAGGCAACATGCCAGGTAACGGTACCATGCCTTCTGAAGGAGCCCCAGGTAACTTGTCATAATTCGGTTACTTGAAGCGTGGATTTCAAAATTGGTTAAACAAGGCTAAGGGCAGTTGGTTAGATAACAACTTTACTACCTTTACCTTGACCTTTTTTATTATTTTTTTAAATTCATATCCTCAACTCATTCTTGTCGACTGCAACTCCGCAAGGATATTTTCATACAATTATATTTTCATACAATTATATTTTCATACAATTATATTTTCATACAATTATATTAATCTCATTTATTTGCTGCGGTGTCAACATTACATCTTTTGAAGCAAGATAGAGCAGCGGGGATTATACTCATTTTCCAGGATTGATCGATAATTCAAGGACAAAACCCGTATAGTCCTATACTATAAAAGCGTATAATATAAAAATCAGGATTTCATTTTTCGGGGTGTATTATAACATGAGCGTTTATGTAATGCACTTTAATGAAGTCGACAGGACAAATTTACCTGAGGTAGGGGGAAAAGGCGCTAATCTGGGAGAAATGAGCAAGGCGGGATTTCCTGTTCCACCGGGATTTTGCGTTACAACATCGGCTTACCGTGATTTTATTGCAGCAAGCAATGAGATGGACAGATTTCTGGATTTGCTTGACCAGCTAGAACTGAATCAACCGGACGAAATTAGCAAACTGGGAAAGCTGATCAGGAACCATTTACTAACTATCCCCATATCCCAAACAATTAAATTCTCTATCCTTGATGCATGGAAAATAGTGGGGGAAGATAAGGCTTATGCCGTTCGATCCAGCGCCACAGCCGAAGATTTGCCAACTGCGTCTTTTGCAGGCCAGCAGGAAACTTATTTGAACATAAAGGGAATAGACCGACTCCTTCAGGCTGTGCGGAAATGCTGGAGTTCTCTATTTACCGACAGGGCAATTATCTACCGTATTAAAAACGGATTTAGTCACCGTTCGGTGTATTTGTCCGTAGTAGTGCAGCAAATGGTATTTCCGGAGGTTTCCGGGCTTATGTTTACCGTGGACCCAGTAACCGGGCACAGGAATATTATTTCCATTGACGCCAGCTTTGGATTGGGTGAGGCTCTGGTCTCAGGAATTGTTTCAGCCGACTCCTATCAGGTCCTTGAGGGTCAGATTGTCAAAAAGCAAATTGCAGAAAAGAAGAAAGCTATTTATCCGGTCACAGAAGGGGGAACAGTGACTAAGGAGCTTGCTCCTGAAATCCAAAAAAAGCAGGCCCTTTCTGATGATAAAATTCTGGAGCTGGCCCAACTCGGACAGAGGATAGAAAAGCACTATTGCTCGGAACAGGACATTGAGTGGTGTCTGGCAGAGGATAGGTTCTATATCTTGCAAAGCCGTCCTATCACCTCTCTTTATCCCGTTCCTAAAGTACATGGAAATAAACTTCATGTATTTTTGTCGATTGCTCACCTGCAAATGATGACAGATGCCATGAAACCTATGGGTATTTCTATTTTTCGGGGAATATTTCCCTTTGGAAAAGATTCCGTATTCCTTCCTAATCCAGTAATAGCGGAAGCGGGAGGCAGGCTCTTTCTCGACGTCACTCCTCTTTTGTACAATAAAACTTTCCGGCGATATTTTATCTGGAGAATTGCTATCGTGGACGAACTAATGAAAGATGCCCTGGCAAAAATAGTATCAAGCGAAATCTTTCAACAGGAAGCTAAAGAAAACAAAGGCACAATGATGCAAGTTTTTAAATTATTCAAACCAATGCTTCCGCTCTATCTAAAAGGTATCCCGATCATTGTTAACAATTTATTCTTCCTCGATCCCTCAGGCATCATTCAGCGAGCCACATCTCCTCTGGAACAGATAATTGATGAGTATAGACACGCCATCATGCAGGTTTCAGGAACAGAGCGGATTAAAAGGGTTCAGGAAAATATGGGAAAGTTATTGCAGGAACTGAATGGCAGCATGATGTACGTACTATTATCATTCATTGTCCTGCCTATTACGAGCCGCCTGACCAGACTATGGTTAGGTGAAGACCTTGAAGTTGACACGCTGAATAAATCCCTGCCTGGTAACGTGACCAGTGAGATGGGGTTAATGATTGGGGACCTGGCCGATACAGCACGAAAATATCCTGAAGTGGTAGATTACCTGGAAAGAGCGGAAGACAGCACTTTCTATCAGGAGCTCAGTAAAGCAAAGGGTGGAGATATGTTCAGGACCGAGCTGGACAGGTTCATGGAATTGTACGGCATGCGCTGCCCGGGTGAGATTGATATCTCAAATATTCGTTGGTGGGAAGCCCCGACCCTGCTTGCTCCATCCATTATAAACCATATAAAAAGCAATGATCCGGGTGAACATCGGAACCGATTCGGACAGGGCCGGAAGGAAGCTCAGGAAGCTATACGAAAACTTCTGGAAGATATTAGCGAGACCCCTGCCGGAGGCCTCAAAGCAAGACTAATGTCCAGGCTTCTTTTCATTTACCGAAATTCTACAGGTTTACGTGAATTTCCAAAATATGTTATCGTTCGATTTTTTGATATCTATCGGCAGGCCATCCTGGAGGAGGCACGAGCTTTACATCAAAGGGGGATTCTGGAGAGGGAAGAAGATGTATTTTATTTATATCTCGAGGAGCTGGTTGCATTGTTAGAAAATCGTTTTAATGAGAATCTGAAGTGGCTTCTAGACTCCCGTAAAAAAGCTTATGAGCAGTACCAGAAGATGACTCCTCCCAGGGTTATGACCAGCGAAGGAGAAGTTATTACGGGTGTGAGGAGCAATGTTGAGGCTCCTAAAGGCGCTTTAATCGGGACTCCTGTTTCAGCCGGGGTTGCAGAAGGGTACGTAAAGGTTATTCTCAAACCCGAAGCCGCAAAATTGAATAAAGGGGATATTTTAGTAGCTCCTTTTACTGATCCGGGCTGGACTCCCCTTTTTTATTCTGTTCAAGCCCTGGTTGTGGAGATTGGTGGTATGATGACACATGGCTCTGTAATTGCGCGGGAGTACGGTATTCCTGCTGTTGTCGGTATAGAAAATGCTACCAGAATCTTAAAAGACGGCCAGTATATCCGTGTTGACGGCACCAGGGGTTTTGTACAGATTCTGAAGCGAGAAGAACCTTAATCAGGCACTTCAAAAAGGGCAGGGTAATTCTGTTTCAATTGCACGAGAATTAGTCTCTTCAAGATGGGCCCTCCTCAGATCTGCAAATAGTCAGTTAAAAAGGGAGAGAATAGGAGAATGTGTTGCAAACAGCTTTACATTCTCTTTTCCCCTTAAATCACATCTTTCACAGAACATCTCGAAAATAAATCAAGGAAAATTTTCAGGCATTAGTTTTTCTTCTTCCTTATTTATAGAAGGAAGAGAAATAGCCTGATCTCTTTTTTTTCTAATTTTCTCAAAGAGCTGCTTCAGGGTATCTTCGTTGCTCTTCGTGAACTCAAAAGGTGAACTCGTGAAGGGTTCGAAGTGTACTGGCACATCGTCAAGCCTATAGAAGGTTCCGTCACATTCCATAGCATCAATGACTCCAGGAAGTACGACATCCGAAGCAGATACTGTCGGGCAGGGAGCAATATCCAGGCAGACCATTGGGATTTTGGCAAGGTAAGCCGCACAATCTGCAGGGATATGAGATACAAGATCAGCACACATAACGAAGGCTGCATCTACGTCTTTTTCTCTAAGTACGTCCACGGTTGTAAATTCTCCGGGGTTATAACGTGGGTGTCCGCGTGTGAAGTCAAGCCCGAAGGGGTAGCCGTACATGTAAGAAGCAACCTGGTTAAAGCCTGCAACGTTGCAGTGGCCGCGGATAGCTCCAAGAGTGAACTTGGCGTAGTTGTTCAGTTCCTTTACGAGGTTCATGGCAATTTCGGAGTTCCTGTACTTTCCCATTGAAGAAGCAAGCCCTAGTCCAACTGTAATAGCTCCGAAATTGCAGCTCTTCATCATATCGAGCATCTCTTCCATAACAGGGATAGGAACTCCAGTAATCTCTTCTACTGATGGATGAGGAGTCTTTCCGTGAAGCAGTGTTAGAAGTGCACTTATCAGTTCAAAATCCGAGCCAGGTTTGAGTTGAACATGCAGGTCGGAAGCTTCAGTGGTAGGGGTTTTTCTCGGATCCACAGTGATAACTGTCCTGTCGAAACGTCCGCGTTTTGTCCAGTAACCTCTCGGGAAAACCGCGTACCTTGACATCTGTCTTGGCATGGATTCAAGAGGATTGGTTCCCCAGTAAACTATAAGGTCTCCCCTGTTTTTTTTCTGCCCTTCAGTTGCACCGACTTTCCCGGCTTCTTGAATTCCCATAGCTGTTGGCCCGTGGCAGACAGTAGAATTGGAATCAACAATTGCACCAAGGTATTCCCCTATCTTGAGCCCTATTTCATGCGCTTCACAGGAGGTTTCACTGCCCATGAAAAGCAGGGGACGCTTTGCCGAAACAAGGATATCAGCAGCTTTCTCAAGAGCTTCATTCCAGGCTGCAGGTGTCAGTTTTCCCTCAACTTTTATAAGAGGCTGCATGATCCTGTGGGAACTTACAATTTCCTGAAATTTGGCATTTCCCATTTTACATGCATTTTTAGCTTCAATCTTTCCGCCTCCGAATTCAACCTGGATGTCATCACAGGCTGCCCCGCAGACCGGACAGATTGTGTTTTTGTAAATCATAATCACTGCCCTCCGATATAAACTTTCAATACTACATCTTCGGCGCTTAGAACCTCTTCATCAGCGGGTTCAATCGTTACTGGAGCGCCCTTATAGAGGGGAGAACCCGTAGAAAGGGTATCGGGATCGATAACAACATTAGACCAGATGGCCCTCGGCATGAACACCTGCCCTGGCTGAACCGAATCCGTACATTTTGTATAAACTACGATCGAATGTTTCCCGTTCTCGCTTGTTACTTTTACTTTAGAAGGAGCGCAGAGTGACACGAAATCCACAGGAGAAATCCAGCACGATGCGCACTCCAGAGTATACTCATCCGTGAACTTGTCCCCTCCTTTGGCAAGCCTGCCTTCGTTAATCGTACTTCCGGTAAGGAGTAATACTTCCATGCTTCCACCTCATAGCTCCGGGTTTGCTTCTGCAGCCACATAGAGAGCTCCTTTTGCCCGCTTGCTAATTGCATAGTCCCCTGTGAACTTTTTAAATTCGCCTATTAACTCAACCTCGCCAGATGTAACGCTATTTTCCATAGATACAAATTCGAAACCCGGAGAGAAGCGCTCGATTTTTCCCCCAATAACTATGGTACCTCCTGCCATTTCAGCACCTACTCCACGAAGAGCGTTGCCTTTTACAAAGATGAGCCCGCCGTTCTGACGGATTCCGCAGAAGCTTTCAACATTGCCTTCTACAAGAATTTCGCCGCCGTCCATACCGCCTCCTAGCTGGTGACGCGCCGAACCTTCGATAACGATGCGCCCACCTTTCATGCCGTGCCATTTTCCTCTGTAAGCACAGCCCACATGGTCTTCGGCATTGCCTTTAATATGCAGAAGCCCGCCTGTCATTTCCATACCTGCCCAGGAATCCGCATCTCCGTAAACGACAATCTCTCCTCCTTTCATCCCGGTGCCTACATGCATGCCAGCAGAACCTTCAATTTCAATCTTTCCTGCGCTCATGCCTTCACCGATCCGTTTGACCCTCATTGTGTCACCTTTTATGCGGATCAAAGTCTCAGATGCAGAACTACCAGCGTTACCTATCACTTCAAAAAACTCGGAGAGAGGATAGGTCCTTGGCCCCTGCCAGACAGACAGGTTTCCGATTTCCTCGGCATTTTTGCCTGCAAAGGAATCAGGAGTTATAACGTCAGCTTCCACTTTAATGTCAATCTCTTTTTTAGGAATAAGCATTACTTCTTCCATTTCTCCAGAACTTTTGCTAGGAAATGATTCAGGTTTTATAACTGCTTTGAGTTTACTCTCGTTCTCTTTTTTGTGAATAAGGACTCCATCTGTCATGACTTCACCTCTCACCGTTAACCTGTATGGGAGTCGGGTTTTCCAGATATTTCTCTGGAGTTGGATAGTTAGCAAAACCTACAGTGTAATACCTGAACCAATCCTTAACATCGACCAGCATTTCCTTTTCTCGCTCGTCCTGTACGTGCACTTTGGAATAGTATGTACGCTTCCCAGGCAGAGAGACAACCTCTCCTTTTACAACCACTATTTCGCCGTCCTTTACAGTGTACTCTGCCTTCCTAAAGGTTCTGATAAGAGCTTCGTAGTTGTTTGCATCAAGCTGATGCGGGTTGATATTATAAACAGTAACGTCTCCATCAGCACCCACACCGAGAGAACCTTTCCTGTGTGCCATTCCAATTGTCTTAGCAGGATTAGCTCTTGTCAGGATCGCAAGGTCATAGAGAGAAAGTTCCCGATTTACGCCTCCAAGTGTACTTCTATCGTTTGCCCATTTATGGCACTCACTAAAAGTCTGTTTCCTGAAAGCTTCGGACATGAGCCAGGTCATAACCTCCGGATATTTCGTAAACGGTCCACCGTTGGGACTGTCCGTGGTCATAATTGTCTTCCAGGGGTCATTGATAAGCAGAAGACATTCAAGACCCATCGCCCACTGCAAGCTGTGTACTGGATTGGACTTGGAATAGGTAAAAGGAAGTACACCTGAACCGCACTCCATTTCAACGTCGGTATTTGACCATTTGTTTCCTGTAAGTGTGTAAAGGTCGTGAATGGCAGGACCATCACCTGTCATAACTGTAGCTTCTCCAAAGGGAGTGCATCCACTGTCGGTCACTACGTGATCTTTGTTGTTGATGTAGTCTGCAACATCCTTTACTCCAGACTCACAGTCTGCCCAGGTGGTGCCTGCAAAGCCGTTGAACATCAGGTGGGACAGGTAAACGGAACGGTTCCTTGAAGGATCCATTTTGGTTTCAGCCCATTCCACGTCCATATTCTGTCTGGTCTTTACCCCATCAGGAATTTTGAGGGAATCCTTAGTAATTGCATAGCAGCCAGGATGGCCAAGGTTGTTTGCATGCAGGTGAAGAGGCATAGGCATGCCAAGGCGCTCATTGATTTCGGTTAGCCCTTTAATAATCTCTCTTGGGGTAATTTCGAAATGGATGTTGGCCTCATCTAGCGAGCTGACGTTTTTACCCCAGCTCCAGTTTTCAACTCCTGCAGGGTTGACGCATTTAATTCCGTAAGCCTTATGAGTTTTCATCATCCAGGCCACATAAGCAGCAGCTTTTTCCATATCCCCGTCCCGGAGGTAGCGCATCATAAAGAAGTTGTTTCCGAGTACCAGATACCCGCCCATATCAAGGAGCGGAGTAGCATGCATCTCTTCATGAGTGTGGCGAGCTTCAAGAGGAGGAATTGCAGCTTCAAAGACCGTTGTATAGCCCATTGCTGAATAATCGTACCCCTGTTTGTAGACAGAGGGAACAGTGTAACCTGAACCGGAATGGGTAAGTGAAGTCTTCTGGAGAGTTGCTTTATAATGGTCTTCGGGACGCATCGACCTGCCGGCGTTAACCTTTGCCCCTGCAACGTGAGAATGAGAGTCAACTCCTCCGGGCATGACCGTCATACCAGAAGCATCAATAACCTTTGCGTTTTTCAATTCAGCCGCAGAAAGCTCTCTTACAACTTTTCCGTCCTTGATGAAGATATCCATAATTTCCCCATTTATTTCATTGAGGGGATCAAAGACGTATCCGTTCTTGATTGTAATCGTTCCTGCCATTTATTTCACCTTTCTTTTCACAAGCCAGATTGCATTAACGGGACAGATCATTGCGCAGGCTCCATCTGCTCCGCACACATCCTGGTTTACGACCGAAATTATTCCGTTCTTAACCTCAAGGAGAGCTTTTTCGTCCATGTCATTCAGGTACCCTGCAGCAAGTTCACGGCTATAAAGAGCATTTACAGGGCAGACGATCACACAATTTCCACAGCCCAGACATGCGTTTTCATCCGTTTCCAGGCAGGTGCGTAATATAGCCTCAGGAACTGGGATTTCAAGCAGCTTTTTCTCAAGCACACCCTTTTTCTCAACATCTGGGAGAATTGCAGTTTTTCTGACGTCAATTGCATTAACAGGACAGGAAACTGCACAGGCTCCGCAGTAAATACAGGCATCTGGGCGGTGACTTATCTTTTCGACTCTTTCTCCAGGTTTAGCTTTTTTATTGAAAATGGCATTTGTGGGACATACTTCCACACAGGTATGGCAGGTCTGGCAGACATCCTCAGCCCGGGTCCAGCGCCCTTCAAAGGGTTTTTCCACGAAAATAGCGTTCACAGGACAAACTGCAGCACACCAGCCGCAGTGAACACAACACTCCAAATCAATTTGGGTTTTTCCAACAAGCTTCAGTTTTCCATCCGCTGAAATCTCCCGTGTTACCTCAATACAGCCT
>DATMYS010000152.1:0-9583 GCA_035560835.1 Methanosarcina sp. | reverse complement strand
CTGTTTTTCTATGTTCGTTCTATGGACTCAGCTCTTATAGAACCTGTTTTTAAGAAGCAATGAAATTCAAATCGGCCCTGAACAACAAAAACTCATAACATTAGCCGACAATCCGAAAAAATTTCTTCTTTTTAAACATTACAGATTACAGTTTAGCGTTTATTCATAAACACTTGAAAATGCCAAAGGTATATAAGTAAACTTCAGATCCGCAGCATAAGGTTCTAAGATTCTAAAAAAACAATACCTTCCAGTACTCAATCTCTCAAAAATCAATTCAAAAACCCGCGCCTCCAAAATAAGTCCACAGCTCGACTCCCCTCCAGACAAAAAGTCCGCCGGAAGCAAATCCCCAAAAAACCTTTATTCCGGCAGCAGTTTGAGTGAAGAACTATTTTTCTTCACCCGCGTGCGTTATTCAGTATTCTTCAATTTCTTCTTCGTCTTCGCCCTCTTCTGCTTCACTCTCTTCTAATTTTTCGGTCTCCTCGGCTTCGTCGGCAGCTTCAAGGTCTTCAGCTTCGTCAAACTCATCGAGTTCTTCAGCTTCGCCCTCTGGAACCTCGGCTTCTTCCCCTACTTCAGTTACTTCTGAGGCTTCTTTACCTTTAAAGGCTGTGAGTTTCAGGTTCTTTTCGGCTTTTCCGTTTTGGATCCTGGCTATACCTGCGACTGTGTCGCCGGATTTCAGATTCATGATCCTTACACCCTGGGTGTTTCTGCCCTGAATCGAGATATCTTTCGCAGGGATGCGGATAATGATACCATCGGCACTGGTGAAGATAAGTTCATCATCATCGGCTACGGATCGGACTCTTGAGACCGGGCCGTTCCTCTCGTTGGTAATGATTGTTATCACGCCTTTTCCGCCACGGCGGTGAGCAGGATACTGGGAGTACTCGGTTCGCTTGCCGAAGCCGTTTTCGGTAACGGTCAGGAGGGTCGTGGTTTCGTCAACAAGGTCCAGACTGACAACTTCATCGTCCGGTCCGTCGAGGGTCATACCCCGGACACCTCTTGCTGTTCGGCCCATCGGGCGAACGTCTTTCTCAGGGAAGCGGATAGCTTTGCCTTTCTTTGAAACCATCAGGACTTCTTTTTTGCCATCGGTAAGGAGAACTCTTACAAGCTCGTCATCTTCATCAAGGGTGACTGCAATTATGCCCGCTTTCCTTGGATTCTTGAATTCCGAGAGAGGAGTCTTTTTAATCGTGCCTGCCCTTGTTGCCATAAGCAGGTAGTGGTTTTCGTCAAATTCCTTGACCGGGATCATGGCATTTATTGTTTCGCCTTCCTGAAGCTCCAGAAGGTTCACAATGGCTTTGCCTCTGGACTGCCGCGAACCTTCCGGGATCTCATAGACCTTTTCCCAGTAGAGCCTGCCAAGGTTTGTGAAGAAAAGGATATAGTTATGGGTTGAGGAAATGAAGAGATTCTCCACGAAGTCTTCTTCCTTCATCTCCATGCCGATTATACCCCTACCTCCGCGGCGCTGCATGGTGTAAGTCATGAGCGGGATGCGCTTTATATAGCCTCCGTTAGTAATCGTGACAACAACTTCTTCTTCGTGAATCAGATCCTCTTCTCTGACCTCAGAAGCATCCTGCACGATTTTTGTCCTGCGGGCATCCCCGTATTTTTCCTTGAGCTCCAGAAGTTCATTCCTGATTATTTCGTATTTGAGCTCATCGCTTTCAAGGATCTTATTAAGTTCCTCGATCAGCTTTACAAGGCCTTCCAGCTCTTCAAGAATCTTCTGGGTTTCAAGCCCTGTCAGGCGCTGCAGGCGCATATCAAGGATAGCCTTGGACTGGAGCTCATCAAGGGCAAAATTCTCCATCAATCCCTGCTTGGCTTCATCAGCATTTGCTGAGCCCTTTATCAGAGCGACTACCTCGTCTATTTTATCCAGGGCAATCCTGAGCCCTTCAAGGATATGGGCTCTATCCTCGCTCTTCTTAAGGTCATAAAGCGTCCGCTTCTGGATAATTTCCATCCTGTATTCCAGGTAGATCTCAAGAAGCTCCTTCAAGTTGAGCTCTTTTGTTTTTCCGTTCACAAGGGCCAGGTTGATTATCCCAAAGCTTGTCTCCATTTGCGTGTGCTTGTAGAGCTGGTTTAAAATAACTTTAGGGTTCGTGCCCCGGGAAAGCTCGATAACAACCCTGATTCCATCCCTGTCTGACTCGTCCCGAAGATCGGAAATTCCGACAATTATCTTTTCCCTGGCGAGCTGGGCAATGTTTTCAATCATTCTGGCTTTATTCACCTGATAGGGAAGTTCTGTTACGATAATCTGCTGCCTGTCCTTCTTTAACTCCTGGATTTCGGCAACTGCCCGGATCTTTACAGGGCCCCTTCCGGTCATATACGCAGACTTTATGCCTGCTGTCCCAAGGATATGGGCGCCTGTCGGAAAATCCGGACCCTTGATTGCAGTCATGAGTTCCGGAACTGTCGTCTCCGGATTCTCTATAAGCATGAGGGTCCCGTCAATTACCTCGCCTATGTTATGGGGAGCCATGTTTGTTGCCATCCCCACTGCAATACCTGTGGACCCATTGACAAGAAGGTTCGGAAGTTTTGCAGGGAGGACTTCGGGCTCTTCCATTGACCCGTCATAATTTGGCATGAAAGGAACAGTTTCCTTCTCGATGTCTGCCAGCATCTCCTCTGCGATTTTGTCCATGCGGACTTCGGTGTAACGCATGGCAGCAGCCGAATCTCCATCAATCGACCCGAAGTTTCCCTGTCCGTCAATTAAAGGATAACGAAGTGAGAAAGTCTGGACCATACGCACAATACTGTCATAAACGGCAGTGTCTCCGTGCGGATGGTATTTACCAAGCACATCTCCCACAACACGGGCTGACTTCTTGTAGGCCTTGTCATGCGTAATCCCTGCTTCTTTCATTGCAAAAAGAATTCTACGGTGAACCGGTTTTAAGCCGTCCCGGGCATCGGGAAGTGCCCTTCCGACGATTACGCTCATTGCATAGTTGATGTAAGAGCGTTTCATCTCATTTTCGATAAGGACGGTAGTAACCCCACTCCTTTCTGGCTCCGGACCTTCGTCCTCAGGCTCGTCTGAAGCAGGGTCGGAGGCGCTTAATTCCAGTTTTTTGCCCTGCTCTTCGTGTGTAAGGGCGGCTGAATCGTCCCCATTTTCCGGCTCTTTTTCCAGCTCTGGCTCTCCATCTTTCTCTTCGGGAATAAGGGTAGCCTGATAAAATTTTTTCAATTCATCTTCGGATTTCTTCTCGTCTTCGTATTTTGCCATTTTTAGCCACCTCAGATGTCCAGGTTCACGACCTCTTTTGCATGGGTTTCTATGAAGTTCCGGCGTGGCTCAACCTCATCTCCCATGAGAACTCTGAAGATCTCATCAGCCCGAATCGCATCTTCCAGGGTCACCTGTAAAAGAGTCCGGCTCTCAGGGTCCATGGTGGTTTCCCAGAGCTGTCCGGGGTTCATTTCTCCAAGCCCTTTATAACGCTGGATTCCAAGTCCTTTTTCCCCTAGTTCTTTCTTCTTTTCTTCGAGTTCCCTGTCGGTGTGTATGTAGTACTCAGCTTTGCCTTTCTTTATGCGGTAGAGAGGAGGCTGGGCAATGTACACGTATCCCTCATCAATCAGAGGCCTCATATAGCGGAAGAACAGTGTGAGAAGAAGAGTCCTGATGTGTTCTCCATCCACATCGGCATCAGTCATGAGAATGACCTTATGGTAGCGGGCACTTTCCAGGGTGAAGTCCTCGCTGATTCCTGTTCCAATGGCAGTGATTAGGGAAATGATCTCCTCGTTTTTCAGGATCTTTGCAAGTCTGGATTTTTCCACGTTCAGAATCTTGCCTCTAAGAGGTAAAATAGCCTGGAAACTCCTGTCTCTACCCTGTTTTGCAGAACCGCCTGCCGAATTACCTTCCACAATGTAAATCTCGCAGGCTGCAGGATTCTTTTCCGAGCAGTCCGCAAGTTTTCCGGGAAGGGTACTGATTTCTAGAGCGTTTTTTCTCCTGGTCAGTTCTCTTGCCTTTTTTGCAGCTTCCCTAGCTTTCTGGGCAAGGAGGGCTTTTTCAAGAATAATGTTTGCAACCTTGGGGTTTTCCTCAAAATATTCTGCGAGCCCATCAGTCACAAGGGAATCTACGATTCCTTTGACATCGCTGTTTCCAAGCCTTGTTTTGGTCTGCCCCTCGAACTGGGGTTCCATGAGTTTGACACTGATTATTGCAGTCAGCCCTTCCCTTACATCATCGCCTGTGAGCTTTATGTCTTCTTTGGAGAGCTTGTTAGCTTTAATGTAGTCGTTTGCAACCCTTGTCAGAGCAGTCTTGAAACCGATAATATGGGTTCCACCTTCATGGGTATTGATATTGTTTGCGAAAGAGTACACGTTTTCTGTATAGCCATTTGTGTACTGCATTGCAATTTCTACTACCATGTCGTCCCTTTGCCGCTCAAAATAAATCGGTTTATCGTGGAGTCGCTGCTTTTTCGTGTTCAAGTATTCAACGAACTCTACAATTCCCCCTTCGTAGGCGAAGATCTCGGCTTTTCCGTCAGGGGTTCTTAAATCCTTGAGGTTGATAGTAAGGCCCTTGTTCAGGAAAGCAAGTTCTCTTAGCCGATTTGAGAGAATTTCGTAATCAAAATCCAGTGTCTCAAAAATCTTTGCATCCGGCTTAAAAGTAGTCTTTGTGCCTGTAGTGTCCGAGGTTCCGATTTCCTGGACGTCAGCCTCAGGCTTTCCACGGGTGTAGCGCTGGAAATACTTCTTGCCGTCTCTTGACACTTCTACTTCCAGCCATTCCGAAAGCGCATTTACAACAGAAACCCCTACCCCATGCAGTCCCCCTGAGACTTTGTAGGTGTTCTTGTCGAACTTCCCTCCTGCATGCAGAACAGTCATTACAACTTCAAGGGCTGATTTCTTGTGAAATGGATGGAGGTCAATAGGAATACCTCTTCCATTATCCAGGACTGTCACACTCCCGTCGGGGTTGATCGTGACATCTACACTGGTACAGAAGCCTGCAAGGGCTTCATCAATACTGTTGTCTACTACTTCATAGACTAGGTGGTGGAGCCCGCGCCCATCCGTGCTCCCTATGTACATGCTGGGACGCTTCCGGACAGCTTCCAGGCCTTCCAGCACCTGGATGCGCGAAGCATCGTAAACCTGTTTATCACTCATCTTGGGTTATTCTCCATAAAAATCTAGTATAGTTATCTGAATCATGTAACATTCTTACCTTTTTTTAAAATTCGCGGGAAAACTTTTATCAAAATAGGTACTAGAATTCGTATTAGTCCTTTAAGCATTCACTTTTTATCAAGTGGTTTTTATATTTTAGTTTTATCTTTTCTTCCACGAACCAAATTCAATATGCGCTCATACATTTTAAGCCTTTAGATTCCCTGAAAATTGCACAAGATTTTTCAGTATCAATCCTCTCAGAACAGGGACTTTTTAGCATAATTTTATGCCCAAATATGCGCTTTTCATATTAATTTTTTAATGCGTCTTTAGTTTAAATTAATATTTGCTGTTTCGCTCGCAAAAATTCATCTTTCACAAGGAGTCAGAGTAGGAGTCGCGGCATTCAGCCGGTTTATCAGCAGATCTTTACATATACAGTTCAGGATATTTTTCGATAACACAAAAAGTAATTCCTGAATAAAATACCAAATTCGGAATGCTTCCTGATTATCTCTATGAACTGCCTGGATATCGTGCTGTATCAGACCCGATCGGATTTGCTCGCAGTTTTTTAGAGCTAAATCTTTTTACGGTAATTTAAAATGTTTCTATATAAACTTTACCAGCAACCGTTGGGCTGCAACCGTTGCGCCGGTTGACCAAAACCGTTGCGCCGGTTTATCACGCCTATAGGGTTTGGGGATAAGGTTCTCAAACTCAAACGTTGCCAGGGTTTTCGATCAAACCTTTTCTCAAAAGGTTTGCGATCACGCCGTCATGACGTTTTAGATTTAGCAATAGTTTTCGCTCAAGCCTTTTCAAAAAAGGCTTGTGATCACGCCGGATAGGGTTTGGGGATAAGGTTCCCAAATCCAAACCTTGCAAGAGGTTTTTCGCTCGAGCCTTTTTTGAAAAAGCTTGCGAGCAAGCATTTTTAGAAAAGAAGTTGGGACCACGTCCACTGGGTAACCCGAGATGAAATTTGGGTAGATAAGCCCTCTGAACGAGTTGAAAATCAGTTTCTCTAGCCCATAATTCAGCCCTCTTGAGCGAAGCGTAGCGTAGCGAAAAGGGCTCCGCCCTCCCGAGACGGGACTCGGGCAATTCAGGTGTTCTTTTTTCAAATCATTCCCATGTCTTTCAACCGGTTCGGAAGATAAACTTCGGTTACGAAATCCAAGCCTTTGCCTGCAAAAGCCTGCTGTTCGGCCTTTTTCCCTATATCGAGCTGGAGTTTGATTTGTTCTTTCCAGTAGTCGGATTCGAAACGTGGATCGGAAAGTTCGCTCCGCAGTGCGTTTATATCTTGTTCTGTAAGCTTGTCGGTCGAGAGTTCGTATTCGACTATATCCGAGGGCTGGAGGCCAAGGAACTTGGCTGCTGGGGTTGCCATGAATTCCGATAGATGGGCACTTTTTATGGCCCCGTAGGCAACCGAAGCATAGATCCTGTAGGACCACGGGTCGCCGTCCGTAAAAACGGCTACAGGGATACCTAGTTCCTCGTTCATGCGCTTGATTATTCTGCGAGTTGACCGTGCAGGCTGGCCTTTAAGATGGACAAGGATTGCGTTATAGGCTTCATCAAATCCGTTTTCCATTAAACGTGCGTACATACCACCGGTTTCTATGGCAATGATCATGCTTGCATCATGGGCTTTGAATTCTATGTTTTCAACATTGAAGGGGATCTGGTATCCTCCTTCCCCCACATCCTTCTGGCAGTGAATATTTCGTTCTCCGCGCTTTGTCTGCTCTGTAATTTCAAGAGGTCCGAACATTGTAGCCCCGTCTTCTTCAGGGCGCATATGGAAATACTCTCTCTGAAGGGCTGTAAGGAGTTCAAGATCTTCGATCAGGCGGTCGCTTTCAGCCTGTTCTTTAAATTTTGCAGCTTCCCAGCCTTCCGAGATGTAGTAAAGTTCTCGAAGTGTTGAGCCGCGGTTATGGGCCAGATGCTCTTTTATAAGGAACTCGGTGGCGTAAGTGGTTTTCAAGAGCTGGAATGCTCCTTTTACGGTTTTTGCGCTCCTTTCGCTTTCCCTGTCCCCGTAAACCCAGACATCGCTCTCGTCGGAATATTCTATGTTTGCCTTTGTTCGGCTTGGGAGACTAACGCTTGGGACAATCTCATTTTCAAACTGGTTATAGATTTTCTCTGCAAGCTCAAGCAGCTTTTCCTTTGCCAGAGCATCTCCCTGGATTGTTTTGCTATTTGTTCCTCTGGCCATTTTATGCCCCCTTAAAGGCTTTTGCCCCGGTTACAAGCTCTTCTTCAAGCCCTTCTACAATCAGGTCAGGAAGCTTTCCTAGTTCATTGTCAGTTGCAGACTCTATCCTGTAGCTGAGTACCTTTGAAGACCCGACTGCTGCGGAGATATCCCATACATAATCGTAATCATTGCCCAGAGTCACAACCTTTGGTTCGGGCTTTGCCCTGCTGATTGTCCAGGGCAGCATCTCATGGACCTTGAAGGAATGTATTGAGGTCCCGAAGTTCTTCACCTTTATTATAACATCCGCAGTCCCGTCCTCATTCCTTTTCATTTTTCTGTGAACAAGCAGGTTTCCCATAATATTTGCAACAACAGGATTGATATCAGGGACATCTTTTTCCAGAATATTTGCAACTTTTAAAGCCATCTTAGGAAGTACTTTTGTAATGATGATTTCTTTTTCCCGGCGCTTCTTGAGGTTGCTCTGCTTGCTCAGGTAGTGCTTGAGCTTTCTTGCAACGTCTTTGATCGCGAGGTCAATCTCTTCCTTGATTACAGGAATGTCAGCAATAGCGTCTTTTGATTCTGAAGTGAAAGGTACATTAATGGAAGCAATATGAATAAGGAGAATAGCCGGGCCTACAGGAATTCCCCCTCCTGGCTGGTTTAAACCATACTGTTTCCATTTGATGTCTTCGACTGCATGTGTGGTTACACAACCTCCCTGCTGGTAAAGCAAAGGCACACGGTTAGCAAAACGCATTATACTGATCTTTTCTTCTTTTGGAAGATTTCCCCCATAGGCGAACCCCACTTCCACTACAAAAGGATTTCCGGAATATACTGCGGGTTTTCGCGTGCTTGTAGCAATAAAATCCACATTTGTTTCTTTTTCAAGCCCCCTGTAAATTAGCTCTTCTCCTATTGGAGAAAGGCAGTCTGTGGGAGGAGCCATGATTTTTACCTTCTCAAAAGCCTCAATTAGTTTTCTTGCCTCATGGCGACCCAGGGCATGAGGATCGATTTCAGGATCAAGCCCTGAGGCTTTGCAGATTTCCTCGGCAGTTAACAGGCCTATTTTGCAAAAAGAGTAGCGGAGGAACGGGGCAAGTTTCTGGCGCTCAGTGTAATGGAGCATCTTCATAAGCGTGCCAAGTTCTATACCTTCAGGATGGGGCAGGATTTCTTCGGCTGGCTCAGGCATCTTATCCGTTGCTCTTTCAAAAACCTCCTCATTGCCATCAGGTTCTACAAGAGTAATTCTTGCATGGGGATTCACAATTGCAGTAGCTTTGAGGTACTCGTAAATGGACTGCCTTCTTCCTTTTACGTAGGCAGCCTTCATTTCCAGCTCGATCTGAGTCCCGTGTGGACGGAACCAGTCCTTTATCTCGTCTTTCAGGATATCGGGCTCATTCGTGCTGGTATTGATCATAAGCTCGTAATAATGGGCAGGATTACCGGAGCCGGTTTTGGATAAGATTTTCGTCTGCCTGCCCGCAGTCATCTGGGAATAGAGCACGGCTGCGGAAATCCCTATTCCTTGCTGTCCCCGGCTTTGCTTGAGGGCATGGAACCTGGAACCATAGAGAAGCTTTGCAAAGACTTTTGGAATTTGCTCTTTTATAATCCCGGGCCCGTTATCTTCTATAATTACAGTTACGTAGTCCTGTCCTGTTCTTTCGATCTGGACAAGGATGTCAGGCAAAATGCCTGCTTCTTCACAGGCATCAAGAGCATTGTCAACAGCTTCTTTTACGGTTGTTATGAGGCTTCTGGGAGCCGAGTCAAAACCCAGGATCTGCCTGTTTTTTTCAAAAAATTCTGCAACGCTTATTGACTTTTGATTTTTGGCAAGTTCTTCTGCAATGGTGAATTCCATGAAAATTTACCTCAGGTTGAAAAATCAATGTAATATTCCTTTCAATCCAATGTGTCCTTATTATTTTACAAACATCTAAAGTAAAAGATTTCTGCTTTATAGGTACTGTCAGTATTAGCATTTTCTGGCAACAGCGTGTTTTCTGTACCTTTTCCTTTTACGTATTTCTGCTTCTTTCATGCTATACGTTTTAATAATGCGGTTCTTTTTAAAAGCATTTTTTATGTTATAAAGAATAATTTTATGCTGTAATAACTGTTTCAAGCAGGATTTTAATAATAGGC
>DATMYS010000151.1:0-6874 GCA_035560835.1 Methanosarcina sp. | reverse complement strand
GTGAACCTTCTTGATACTTGCAGATTCATAAATATCAAGTTTTTTATAAATATTTATGGTTATTCATCTGGACTCTAAAAATTTTTATACGAATACACATATAATTAATTTAGGGTAAATTAGCAGAATATTAATATGTGAGAAAATTTAAAGATAATCTCAAGATAATGCTTAAAAAATAGACTTGAAGTTTAAACTCTGGCATAAACAATCTGTAAGGCTGACAGGAAATTTCTAAGGAATGAGAAGAGAATCAGGAACCTGTGGCTCTGGCATAAATCAGAACGACAGTATGGGTATGGAAAACGAAGAAAACTGGATGACTGAGTATCTTTTAAATAGCCCTGGCCCCGTCCTGCGAATAGGGGCAGAAGGAACGGTTCTTTACGCAAATAAAGCAGGAAAATCCTTATTTGAAGCTCTTAAAAACCAAGTTGGAGAAAATGCTCCTGCTGAAATCCTGAAGACCGCCAGACGAGTAGCAAACCGAAATATATCCGAACAGACAGAACTGAAAGTAGGCAAGAAAATTTATTCAATCGTTTTTACCCCCTTGCTTACCTGCAAAAGCGCAGTTGTCTCTGCATTCGAGATCACTTCCTTCAAACAAACCGAAGAGAAATTACATCTAATAAAAAAAGAGCATGAAGTACTTTCCCTAATTTCTGAGCTATCTCTCAAAATCTCTGATTTTCAGGCTCTGCTTGATCAAGTCCTGCTTCTGGTTGCAGCTACTCTTGACGTAGAGTACTGCTGCGTCCTGAAACTCTTACCTGATGGAAATTTTATATTTGAGACTGGCACCGGCTGGAGGCCTGAGAATGCAGGCAGGATCATTAAAGATGATTCAGCTTCTAGATCAGGCTGCACTGTACTTTCAAGCCTACCTATTTTGTTAGAAAAACTGGATAAGAAGAACTCCATCAGGACAATGGGCCTTGAAGAAAACCAGGGAATAATTAGTGGAATCAGTGTACTCATAGGAACTGTTAAAAATCCCTATGGAGTTCTGATGACACACAGCACAAAAAAGAAAAAATTTACAAAAGATAATACTCTCTTCTTGAGTGCTGTTGCAATAATCCTCTCATTTACAATCCAAAGAAACGAAATGAGAGTCGCACTCCAGGACAAGGTTTATTTCCTGGGAACGCTGTTGGACACGATTCCGGCTCCTGTATTTTACAAGGACCGAAAAGGCCTTTATCAGGGCTGCAACGAGCTCTTTGCAAAGATGATCCTCGGAAGTTCAAAAGAAAAAGTAGCCGGGCACACTATAGATGAGCTTTCCGAAGCAATTCCCTTAGAGATTGGTGAAGTTTACAAAAGTATGGATAGGCAGCTCTTCCAGAAAGGAGGAAGCCAAGTTTACGAGGCCAAAGTACTGTGCTCTGACGGGTTCAAAAGAGACTTCATTTTCAATAAAGCCGTGTACAAAAGTTTCTGCGGGACTATAGAAGGGCTTATAGGAGTAATGCTTGACATTACAGGGCGCAAAAAAACAGAAGAAAAGCTGCAAAAAAGTGAAGAGAGATTTCGTCTTATTGCGGAACAAACAGGACAATTGATATATGATATTGACCTGAGAAATGGCAGTGTTGAGTGGGCTGGGGCAGTTAATGAGCTCACAGGCTATAGCAATAAAGAAATTGAGAATCTTGATTATTACGACTGGCTTGAGCATATTCATCAGGAAGATTATAGAACAGTGCAGCAAACACTGAAAAATTGCTGGAACACAGGAGAAAAATTCAATGAAGAATTCAGGTTCAAGCGAAAAGACGGAAGCTATATTTATGTAAAAAATAAAGGATTGTATCTACGAGATGACGAAGACTTCATATGTCGGGCTCTCGGGGTAATGGAAGACGTTAGCGAGATTAAACAGTCTTCAGAAAAGCTGAGAGAAAGCGAAGAGCTCTACAGGTCATTTTTACAGAATTTCAAAGGAATTTCGTTTAAGCTGGACCCCTATTTTACCCCACTTTTAATGCAGGGAGCTGTCGAGGAGATAACCGGGTACACAGAAGACGACTTCACCTCTGGCCGAATAAAACTTTTTAGTCTCATTGATCCTGAAGATATGCAAATGCTCGAGAAAAGTATGGAAAAAATGAATTCGTCGCCGAAATCTATCATGGAACACGATTACAGGCTCAGGCGGAAAGACGGAAGTGTAAAATGGGTCCATGAATTAATCCACAATGTTTGTAACGCTTCAGGAGAAACCGTGTTTATCCAGGGGTATGCCTATGACATTACCCAGAGGAAAAAAGCTGAGGAAACCCTTGAGAAAGCCGAGAAAATCGGAATGAGAGAAATCCACCATCGAATAAAGAATAACCTTCAGATAGTCTCCTCCCTGCTTAGCCTTCAAGCTGACAAGTTCAAAGATAAAGAGGTTATCGAGGCCTTCAGGGAAAGCGAAAACCGTGTAGTTTCCATGTCCATTATTCATGAAGAGCTCTATAAATCAGAAGACGCGGCAAGTATTGATTTTGCGGCATATCTAAAGAAATTGACTGCGGAAATTCTTCACTCTTACAGAATCGGAAATGAGAAGATCAAGCTTATTCTTGAGGTGGACAGTACGCTTCTTGGAGTTGATGCTGCAATTCCACTGGGAATTATAATTAATGAACTTTTCTCAAACTCCCTTAAATACGCGTTTCCAAAAGGTGTAGAAGGAAAAATCAGGATTTCCCTCTCCCGAAATGAGGCTGAATGTCAAAAAATAGGAGAAATAACCGAAAAGAAATTTCCAGAATTGTCTTCCAGTTTTACTCTTGTCTACTCTGACAACGGAGCTCGTTTTCCGGAAGAAGTTGATTTTAAAAATTCGAAAACTCTGGGCTTGCAACTTGTAAATGCTCTCGTTGAACAGATTAACGGAACAATCGAGCTTGAAAGAGAGCATGAAACAAAATACACTATCAGGTTCGAAGATAAGGGATAATCCTCAAAAAGTAAAAATTACCTCTTGCATCTTATAATTCTACCACTTTCACTGTCAAAACTAAAATTCATTGGTTTTTCCTTTCACTTTTTCTTAATTGGATTTTCATAACTGGGTTTTTTTAACAGGGTTTTCGTTTTATTTATCCCAAAAGTAATCTTTTTTGCAGATTACTGTTCTTTTTTGATTCAGAATGTTTTTGTCATATAAGCTTAGAAATAGTATTCCTGTCTATCAGAGACATGACACGTTATAAGCTAAACCAAACTTTTTTTGAAAAAAGTTTGAAATTTGGCATTAATTACATTTGATATGAATGTGGAAATAAAATAATAAAAACACATACAGCGAGGATAGGCGAATTGTGAATGCTAATAGGAATTGATGTCGGAGGCACTACCACGGATGCAGTGCTTATCCGGAATGGAGAAGTATGCAGTACTGCCAAGGTTTCCACTGAGCCCGGGAATCTTCTGAATTCCCTGCTTGAAGCCCTTGATGCGATCAGCAGAGATGTTGATCCTGAGCAGCTGGAAAGAGTAGTATTCAGTACAACCGTGATAACAAATCTTATTGCCGAAGGCAAAACTGACCGTGTAGCCCTGGTATTAATTCCAGGACCCGGGGTTAACCCGGCAAGTTATACTTTTCCTGACAGCTTTTATCTAAAAGGGGCTATGGATTACAGGGGAAGAGAAATTCATCCCCTAGATGAGGCCGAGATCAGGAAAACCGTAGGTTTGGTTCGGGAATCCGGGTTTTCGAGAGCAGCCATTATAAGTAAATTCGGGCAGAGGAACCCATCTCATGAACTCAGGGTAGAAGAGATTTTCAGGGAAGTGTATCCTGACTGTAAACTGGAACTCGGACATAAAGTTTCGGGAAAGCTGAATTTCCCGAGAAGGATAGCAACTGCCATGCTTGCCTCTGCCACCAGGGAGCGATACCAGGAGTTCGTTGAGAAAATCAAGAAAGCCCTTGAGGAGAGAAGTATTCGGGCTCCTGTGTATATCCTGAAAGCCGATGGAGGAACTCTCCCGGTTGAGAAATCAATAGACTTTCCTGTGGAAACTATCTTTTCGGGCCCTGCCGCCAGCACAATCGGAGCTCTTGCCCTTACCCCGAAGGAACAGACCTCAGTAGTAGTGGATATAGGAGGGACTACCACAGACCTTGCATTAATTCTGTCAGGCAAGCCCCTTCTGGCTTCTAAAGGCGCAAAACTTGGAGGTTTCCTGACACATGTCCGGGCTTTTGCGGTCCGCTCGATAGCTGTGGGGGGAGACAGTGTTATAAGGGTTAAGGACCTGAACGCCGGCGCAAAACAAATAACAGTCGGCCCTGATAGGACAGGACCAGCTTACTGCATGGGAGGAAAACAAACTACCCCGACTGATGCCCTGAAGTTCCTCGGGCTCATTGAGGTAGGAAATCCCGAACGTGCAAACGAGGCGATCAAAACTACAGCTTCTGAGCTTGGGAAATCAGAAACTGAAACTGCATCCCTGATTGTAGATAGAGTTGCACGGATGATTGCTGATGCAGTCAATGAGATGTTTTTTGAATGGGAACAGGAGCCTGCTTACAGGGTATGGGAGGTCCTGCAGGAGAAAAAAGCAAGGCCCGAAAACGTGGTTGGAATCGGAGGGGGTGCGAAAGGGCTTATTGCAGAGATTGCGAAAAAACTTGATGCAAATCCCGTTATTCCTGGATATGCCGAGGTAGGAAACGCTATAGGGGCAGCTGTTGCAAGGCCCACGCTTACTCTGAACCTGCACATTGATACTGAACAGAAAGTGTACTCTGTCGCCGAGGAAGGTGAGATTGTCAGTCTAAATACAACAAAGTTTGGGAATTTTAATAAAATCCGCCTTGATGAAGCTGAAGCCCTGGCCGCAGAACTCTTGAGGGAACGTGCGGAAAACTTCGGAATTTCCGAGTATGCGGATGAAGCCGAGATTGTTAATAGTGAGGTTTTCAATGTCGTCAACGGCTGGTATACCACAGGACGGCTTTTTGACATAAATATGCAGATTCCTGCAGGCCTGATCCCTGAATGGAAAAGGAGGGAAAAAGCATGAAACTGGGACTTGGAAGACTCAGAAATGCACTGAAATCCGGCTCCGGTACAGGGAAAGTGGAGAAAGAGCAGGCAGAAGGGAAGAATAAGGCAGTGACAGAAGAAATTCGGAAGATGGAAAATGTAGAAAAGAAGCCTGAAACATCCAAAAGAAATGAGGAAATTGCAATGGAACTAAAAAAGACCGGGCTGGAACAGAAAAAAGGACCATTATCCCCGGCAGATCGCACTGGAGCTGAAAAGACAGGCCTTATTTTCTTCCCTGCCTTTGACTGGGCAATTTCTCCAACTCACCCTGAAAGAGAAGAGCGCCTTCTCTATACCAGAGACCAGATTTTTGAAGAAGGCCTGATGGATCTGCCAGAGATAGCCGAATATAAACCTCGCCTTGCAGAGTACAGGGATATTGCCAGAGTCCACTTCTGTGTGCCTGACATAAAGGCCCAGGCTACAACCCCTCACCTGATCGCAGCAGGCAGTTGCCTGGTGCTTGGGGATGCCCTGATGAAGGCCGAGGTAAAAAACGCTTTTGCTCTCATCCGCCCACCTGGCCATCATGCAATGACAGTCGCACATGGGAACCGGGGATTTTGTAATATCAATAATGAAGCTATCCTTGTCGAGTACTTGAGGAAAAAATACGGGATCCGCAGGATTGCAATTGTGGATACCGATGTACATCACGGGGACGGAACCCAGGAAATTTTCTATAATGATCCTGATGTGCTTTTTATCTCCTTTCATCAGGACGGAAGGACTCTTTATCCGGGTTCAGGCTTCATAAATGAGCTGGGAGGTCCAAAGGCCCTTGGGAGGACAATTAACATTCCCCTGCCGCCAGGAACTCCTGATGAGGGCATACTTTATGTGCTCGATTCCCTGGTGCTTCCGATTCTTAAGGATTTCAAACCTGAGCTTGTCCTGAATTCTGCGGGACAGGATAACCATTACACCGATCCTCTCGCAAATATGCGCTTTTCCGCACAGGGCTACGCAAAATTGAATGAGAAACTTGCCCCTGATATGGCAGTACTTGAAGGAGGTTACGCAATCCAGAGTGCACTGCCTTATGTGAATACAGGCATAATCCTTGCAATGGCAGGACTTGATTATTCCTGCGTAAGGGAACCTGACTTCAAGCCAGGCATGTTTGTCCAGGCTGCAAAGGATAGAAAAACCCTGGAAGAAGTAGTTGCAGCCCAGTTAGAAAACTGGAAAAACCGGGACAGGCTTGTAGAGGCGGAAGTGGCAAAACACGGGGACTTCTACCGCCGGAAAAAACAGATCTTTTACGACACGGATATGATTCAGGAACATCAGGAAGAAACGATCCGGATGTGCCCTGACTGCCAGGGTTATAAGACCATTGACTCCAATGCTTACAGGAGCGGAGAGTTTACCAGGATCTTCGGGGTTTCGATCCCTATCTATGCCTGTGAGAATTGCCAGGCTGAAGCCAGGGAAGAGTACAAAACAAGGCTAATCCATCCAGAATACGAGTACGTCTACTTGCAGGATAAAAAAGAGGATGAATACAGGACGTATAATATGAGAACAAAGAAGGAAATGGTTTATTAAGACAGGAAAAAGTACTTTAAAGTAAGAAAGAGACTTTAAAGGTCATACAGGCCTTTTTTCTTTATCTTCTATTTTTCGCATTTTCTCTCTTTTTCCTCTTTTCTCTCTTTTTCCTCTTTTCTTTCTTCTTTTCTCTTTTTACTTTTTTTCTTTCTTCTTTTCTCTTGTTATCCCTGCTTATTTTCTGTTACTTGTATCTAGCCTCCTGCTGCATCCTTTTTGAATGAAACAACAAGAAGGCATTTACATATATTTATGAG
>DATMYS010000150.1:0-3829 GCA_035560835.1 Methanosarcina sp. | reverse complement strand
GAAATAATTGTATATATGGAAAATTATTTCACATCATCGAAGATAATATACAATCATGAGTCCCGACCCTGTATTTGGTAAATCCAGCTTTCATGTCGCCTATCATCAGGATTGGGTTTCCGGCAGCTTTGTTGTACAGGTCTTTGAGGCAGTATATGTACGACTCTTCTGTACACTTCCCGGAGTGGATTAAACAAAAACAGAGAAAGTCTCAGACGTTTCAAAATATAAAGGTGATTTTATGAAACCGATGTTATTGGACTTTTCCGCAACATGGTGTGGACCTTGCAGGATGCAAAAACCTATTCTTGAAGAGCTTGAGAAAAAGTACGGGGATAAAGTTGAGTTTAAGGTTGTCGACGTGGATGAAAACCAGGAAATGGCCTCTAAATACGGCATACACGCTGTCCCGACATTGATTATTCAGAAAGATGGGACCGAAGTAAAGCGCTTCATGGGAGTTACCCAGGGTAGTGTACTGGCGTCTGAACTCGATAAGATCCTCTAACCCTCAGCTTTTCTGACAAAGATCGCCCGGGTTCCAGAAACCTGGGGCTATCTTTTTCCGTATCCATTTTATCTGTTTTTTTGGTTTTTTTTCTATAATTCTTAAAATAGAAAAAGTCTTACTGCCTGCATTCCTCAGTATTTATTTTAAAACTGAGCATATTTGCTAATAGTGTTTTCAAAACTTATTTAAATAATAGAATATCTGAATGGAAAAATGATGGGATTAAATGATGTTTGTTCTGATTTTTAAATTAAACCATGTAGCTGTTTTTCAACCTCTTCATAGAAGCCCAGTAAATTTATTTTAAACCAGAAAACCATAACAGAGCAACTATGTATGTACAAAATTTTGCTGCGGAAAGTGAGTCCCTGAGATTCCTGGCTGAAAAATTATGAAATTCTGAAAAGGTCATAATAATTACATAAGTTGATCTAAAATAATTATATGAGTAAACTGGAATATTTTGATTAAAGAAATGTTTCTTAAATCGAAAATCCTGAATACTATCTAAATAATGTTAGTTCAATGGGATAAATATTTATAGTCAGTATATCCTAATTATATCAATGTAAAAACGTAAAAAAATTTAAAGTGAGATGAGAAAAACATGAAGATCCGAGTGGTTAGTTCCAGAGAAGAAATCTTTACACTTAACCCGAATGAGCGCGTTGTTCACCTGGCCTTCAGGCCATCGAACAAGGACGTTTTGGGCCTGGTTGAGACCTGCCCAAAAATTGAGGTAATTCAGTTACCGAAATCCTATATGGCTACAGTTTCGAAATCCATAGAAATGTTCCTTCAGATGCAGAGAATCCAGCTCATTGAAGGCGATGTCTGGGGCCACAGAAAAGATATAAATGAGTATTACACCATTCCGTCCTCAGTGACTGAAAAAATAAAGGAAATGAAATCCGAAGGTATATCCACTGAGGATATTGAGGCAAAGGTTTCAAGGGAAAATATGCTTAACCCTGAAATGGTCGCTTATATCATAACCAAGGAATCCCCTGCCTGAATTTGAACGGGATAAAGTGCTCTACCAGGCGTTTTACTGGAGATCAAAACCCCAAAGGCGCCGAATTTTTCGCGTCTTCGCGGTCTGATCTCCGCTTAAATCTTTTACTTTAGAGAAAGGTTATGCCTGGAGAAAGTGAGAAAACCTGGAAACATAATTGAGATCCGCTTATCAAGAGGATTTCTTATTTATTAACTTCTTTTGCTACATTTTTTAAGAGATTCGGAATCTGGGGAGAAATCAGGACTCCCAGTGTTGTTGCCTAAATTGCTGTCAACACTAACTGGAAAACAAGCTTTACAATTTCTTCAGCGGCATAACTCACAATAATTTCATTTGTGACATCTTTCCCAAATGATTTTATGGGTTGCTTGACTTTATCGAGTACTGACTTTATTTTTGAAACACTGGTTTTTGATTCTTCTTTTCTTCCAGAGGGGCAGAAGAGTTTTCTATTTCTTTAATCGGTGCATTCTCGTTTGTCAAATTAATTAAGTGACTCCATACTTTTTGTTTATTTCAGTCGAATACCCCGCTAGCTTGCTGCGGGGATGGAAAACTTCCCCGGTAACTGTTGATGATAATATGATTCTCAATTCTATTTTCGGTTATTGACTTCTGCTCAAACCAAATTATTTAGGGTTATTGTCTCCTTTAACGGAATTTCGAGCGGTGGCGCGAACGTACCCCGTTGCTTGCAGGCTATCCGACAATTACTACCGGTAATATGAATTCCTTCTTTTTCGATTTAAAGGCTTTATACACTTTATTTTGTGTGTGTTTTTGCCCTTAGATTGAATTGTCGGACAGCCTGCTTGCGGCGGGATGCGCCAGTGCAACTTTGATTTGGCAATTGCAAAAAATTATCTGCTAATTTTTTAATACTCTAATATGCTCTTTTGGATCTTCACTAAAACATTGTTTGTGAATCTTTTCCTGATCTATCAACTGCCCAACACCCCAAGTTTCGATAAAACTTAATGCTTAAAACAATTTCTTTTTGATTTTATGAATTCCCAGGCAAGATTTAAAAAGAAAGAATTTCAGCGGAAAACTCCCACTTTATCTCATTGTCCGGCGCTTTAAGGCAAAATACAAAAAAGACTTATATTTTGACACAGTCTCCCATTTTTGTAAATACATGCATTACCAATCTACATTTTTCCCTAACCTTAAATACCTTAAGTATTATCTCCTCAAGGATTTGCGTGATTTCTAAAAAACTGATTGATCTTGGTGTGCTGGCGCTCAGACAGCGTAATTCCCGCGGGACTTTTAAACCGCACATATCTCTCCGGTTCAGGGATAATGCCGGGGATTTACGCACTTTTTCCATTGATACTACCAGGACAGTTGGAAAGTATCCTCAGCCCGATGCCTATCTGATCACACATGCCCATTCCGACCACAACGGAAAATCGGCTATGCTCTCCCCCAATGCCGTTTGTACGGAAAAAACCGCAATAGCGCTTGAAATCAGGCACGACAGAAAATACGCGGGCAGCATGTGCAGGCTTGGGGATGAAATCGATATAGAGGGAACAAAGGTAAAGACCTTTCCTACGGAACATACAGCAGGCGCGAGTGCTTTTTACTGGGAAAACGATTTAGGGACAAGAATTCTGGTTACAGGCGACGTCAAAAATGCAAGCAGCCTTCCTCCCTGTGACGTCCTTATCACTGAAGCTAACTACGGAGACCCTGCCGATTCCTCCTGTCATTTTACAGATGACCTTGAAGGCATGAAATCTGCGCTTTTCGAAAACGGGCCGGTAGCCTTTGGAGCATATGAGTTCGGAAAGGCTCAGCGTGCAGTCGAACTCATAAGAGGCTTTGGATACGACGGCGCCATTCGCATGGAAGCCAGGACGAGGGCTCTTACCCACAGCATGCTTGAGGATGCCGGGGAACTGGCAGGGCTTGATTCCGGAGAAGATGACGGGGTTTTCATAGTTGCTCCCTGGGACCTTGACAAGTTGCCCTGGAACATGAAAAAATACGTCTTGAGTTGCCGCATGGATTATCCTTACCCAACAATCAGGATAAGCGATCATCTTGATGCTTGCGGACTTGAAGATATGGTCAGGAAACTTTCCCCTGAGGTCACTCTTGTCTATCACCCAGGAGGGAATAGACCTTCTAAATTTTCAAAACATTTAAATTCAATAGGAATTGATTCGATATCTATAGATCAGATCGGTAATGTTTTAAGTAATGAATTTATTTAAAGCTGTGAGATCCAGTCTTAATATTTAATTCCGATAATTTAATTCGTATTGTAATTCAATATCCTATTCCAGCAG
>DATMYS010000149.1:0-5300 GCA_035560835.1 Methanosarcina sp. | reverse complement strand
CAATTATACTAATTTTCGTAAGCCTGGCTTTTCTTGCATCAGGTTGCGAGGAAAAACTGAGTGCGGAAGAGATTGTAGAAAAAATGCAGGAAAAAGAAGCCAGCCTTGAAGATTACTCTGGCACAATAAACACGACAATATACCTCAATGGTGAAAAAGATCTGGAAGAGGAAACCCAGATAATATATAAAAAACCTAACCTGATGAAGACGCTTAGTGTGGAGGAAGGAAAAGAAGTCGAATCGGTCTCTGACGGGGAGTTTGTATGGAGTTATGACGCTAAAACAAACACAGTCACGAAGATAAAATTACCCGAAGAACCACTCTTAACGGAAAAAGACTTCGTCAGTATCATAGGTAATTTCGTGAATGAAAGCAATGTTTCCATGATCGGCATTGAAGAGGTGGACGGAAGAAGCGCTTATGTCCTTGAAGCCAGGCCAAAAACCGAAGAAAACGAGTCAGAACTAGCTTCTCGAACGAAAATATGGGTTGACAGAGATACATGGATGGTACTTAAGTCCAGCATTTACAACAATAAAGGAAACCTGGTAACAGAAGTGGAAATACGTGACTTGAAAATAAATACCGGGATTCCTGATTCAGAATTCAAGTTTGAGATTCCTGAAGGGGCAAAAGTAGAAACCCTGGATCTGGACGAAGAACTCAAAGTCCCCGACAACTTGAGCCTTGAAGAAGTCAGACAGCAAGCGAGTTTTGAGATCCTTGTCCCGGAATATATACCAGATGACTACATGCTTAACTCGACAACGATATCTGGGGAAGATGATACAGCCGCTGAAGGTCAGGATTCAGAAACCGTAATTCTTAGCTACCAGAAAGGAGCTGAAAATTTTGATGTAATAGAGACTGTCTATGAAAACAAGTCTGAAGAAAATACATTCATGGAGGGAGCTGAAAAAATCAGCATCAATGGAAAGGAAGGGACATACCTTAATGAATTTGGGGACACGAAGATGTTACAGTGGAAGCTTGGAGGGGTTGAAATAAATCTGATCGGGTCTCTTGAAAAAACCGAGATGCTGAAAATTGCAGAGTCTTTTAAAGAACCTTTTACCGAAGTTGATATTCTGGACACGGAATCTTTAAAGGAGCCTTTTACCGAATTCTACATTATGGGGCCTGATGGAACAGCTAAGAATTATCCTACCGACTACGTACTCGGGGAGAATGGAACTGTAATCGTGAGAATTATAAACCATGAGCAGAAGCCCGTAAACTATACAATGGAAGTCAAGCTCGAAGATACGCTTCTACCTATACCGGCTGACTGGAAAAATATACGCATCGAAGACAACGACACCTTGGAGAAAGCAGTCCCCGTAACTCCTCCCTTCGTGGGAACGCACATGAATCTTAACTTTTTGCTCTACAATAACGATAAAAAGGATATGTTAGAAGAGAATGTCAGTGTGCCTTATAGAAATCTTAACCTATGGATAAATGTAACAACGCAGAATCTCTCGAATAATGATTCAACTCGGTTAACGGCGATATAAGCAACTGGGCTGAGATTCGGCACTGATCCTGGTCATCTAAGAAAACTGAAATAACTAAAGTCGCGCAATCCTGAGGAAAACAAAAAAGAATTTTCTTTGTTTCAGGTAGATCTGAGTGCACAGGATCCTGTTGCATATTTCCTTCGGGCAGGCTGATGATTTCGGGAAAAGCTTTCACATTTTCCTGAAACAGCCTGAAACCTTTTTCTTTATCAAATTTCTTTATCAAATCGGGCACCTGTTATACAGATAATGCATTTTCTCCTTTTTTATAGCGGAGAGTTCCTCAGCAGGGAGGAAATGAAAGGAAGTTTTGCCCAGATAATAAGATTCCCGTATCAGTCTGTGTATCCGGTTCTCGAGCCTTTTTTTAAATTCAATACTCGCTTCTCCAGAAGCATATTTTGTGAGGTGATCTTGGTGTGAACTCAAAAAAAACTACATCTCAGGCATAACTATAAAACTTTTTTGCAAAACCTGACCGAAAGTTCACATATATTTCTTCTTTTTGAGAACACGAAATGTCAGCACATATACAAGAATATTAAATATAAGAAGGATTCCAACCTCAGGATAAAGATCAGAGATTCCGGAGTTATTCAACATAGCATTTTTTATGCCGTAAAACACGTAAGTGCTTGGTACGAGACGGGAGATATACCCAATCTCTTGGGATAAATCGGCCAGCAGGGCCAGTAAAATCATGGGTGCCATGCAAACAGTGGAAAGTAGAGATGCCGAAGAGTAATTATCAGCGTAACTGGCAATCAGAAGCCCAAGGCCTGTGAATACTGAAGAACCGAGAATTATAAAGACTGTGACCGATAGGAAGTCTCCGACGAAACCCCTGTTTATAGTAATTATAACCAGGGATATGAGTATTGTTAGGAATAGTCCAAAAAACGACTTGCCATAAATCACGTCTTTTTCCGAAGCTGGTGACACAAGTATTGCATCAAGGGTTTTTTTCTCTTTCTCTGTAGTCAGCGTATTGGGTAAAACCATCATTCCAACAAATATTACGGTAAACATAATCCACACAGGGATGTTGAACCTGGACTGCAGGTCTCCAGGGAGCGTATTTAAGGTAATATTCACTGGATACTTCTGTCCTGCAAAGTCCATAATGATATCTTTGTAAGTTTGTAAAAATACAACTGATTTTGCCTCATAAGGGTTGACAATAATATTCAGGGAAGGAGTTAATCCATTTTTTACATCGACACTGAAGCCTTCCGGCACAAGCATAATGGCTGCAACTTTTTGATTGTAAAGTAACTCTTCGGATTTACCAGTAGAGTCTGCAATAATTACTTCATAGTTACCTCTCGAACTTAGATATTCAATAAAATCGGCACTGGAACCTTCATCATAAACTGCAATGGGTACTACGGTATTATCAGTCAATGAAACCGTAGAGTTAAAGAGAACCGACAAAAAGACCGGAGTTAATAGTATTATCAATAAGTTCTTGCTTTTTACCGATGATATTAAGTCCTTTCTAAAGATAGCCAGTACAACACTAAGATTCATCAGTCAATTTCTCCCCGGTTAGTTTTATGAAAACATCTTCAATTGTAGCTTCTTTTGAATGTACAAGGGATATCTGATTATTTTCGGAGAGTTTCTCAAAAATGTCGCTACTGGCTTTTGTATTTAGAGGCAACTCGTAAATATCTCCTTTTACAGTCTTGATCATCAAAACATCCTCTCCATATCTTTTTTTCAGATTTGCAGGTGTATCCATAGCTATTATAGAGCCTTTGTTTATGATAGCCAGACAATCGCATAAAAAATCTGCTTCTTCCATGTTATGTGTCGTTATGAGGATTGTTTTGCCCTGTTCTTTAAGGTCAAGAATCATTTGCCTTATTTCCCTTGCCGAACGTGGGTCCAATCCGCTTCCGGGTTCATCCAGAAATAAAACCTCGGGATCATTGAGCAAGGCCCTAGAAATCATTATCTTTTGTTTCATGCCTTTTGAAAAAGTCTTTACTTTATTTTTCTGATACGTTTCCATTCCTACGGCCTTCAATACCTCACTTATTCTTTCTTTAGGGGAATTGTATAACCGGCGGAAAAAGTTGAGGTTTTCATAAACCGATAATTCTTCATACAGGTTTTGAGACTCAAAAACAACGCCGATTTTCTTTTTTATCTCTACTGCATCCAATACGGTGTTTAATCCTCCAATGTATGCAGTACCCGAGGTAGGAGGAAACTGACAGGTAAGAATCTTAATAGTAGTTGATTTCCCTGCTCCGTTTGGGCCCAGAAGCCCGAATATAGTTCCTTTTTTTATACTGAACGAAATATTCTTCACAGCTTCGAAATCGCCATATTTTTTAGACAAATTCTCGGTAACTACCGCTTTATCCACCATATCGCCAGCCATTTCAGAATATTGCATACTTCTCCTTCGTTCTGTGTCAACCCATGCCATTTTAATAAGAAAGTTAGTGAATTATACCGAAATCTGAGAAGATTTTAGATCTGAACCATCCAATTCTTTCAAAAAATGAATGAAACTGGCTTACATCCCAACTGAGAATAAGCTAACTGAGAATGAACTAACTGAGAATGAACTATCTATAGAGAACTTCGATAAACCTATGCTTTCAAGCCTGGTTTACTTTAAATCTGTTCACATTTATCTTTCTTCATGAAAACCCTTACTGATTTTGCTCTTAAAGAGGAATACAAGCGTCTTGAATATGTTGGAGATAAACTTGCTGAGATTGATTCCTTAATTGACTGGAAACCTTTTCGTACTATTCTTGAGTCAATGTATTCTAACAAAACAGTTTCAGGCGGCAGGCCTGAAACTGATGTCATTTTGATGTTTAAAATACTTGTTCTACAGCAATGGCATGGTCTTTCTGACCCTGAACTTGAGAAACAATGCATTGATCGAATTTCTTTTAGAAAATTCCTTGGCTTTCCAGAATACATACCGGATAGCTCCACTGTATGGTTATTCAGGGAGAGGATTATAGAGAATAACAAAGAAGAAGAAATTTGGGAGCAGTTGCAGAATCAGCTGGATGTTCTTGGTTTAAAAATAAAAAAAGGAATGATTCAGGATGCCACTTTTATTCATTCTGACCCAGGACATGAAAAAGCTGATAAACCTCGAGGAAATGAGGCAAAAACGAGAAGGAGTAAAGATGGAACCTGGACAAAGAAGGGAGGAAAGTCTCACTTCGGATATAAGCTCCATAGCATAATAGATAGAGATTATGAGTTGATAAGAAGATTCAAAACAACAACTGCATCGGTACATGATTCTCAGGTAGATTTGTCAGAGGAAAATGAAGTGGTTTATAGGGACAGAGGATACTTTGGAGCAAAATCGAAAGGTTATGATGCAACAATGAAAAGAGCAGTCAGGGGACACGCTCTTGGAATAAAAGATATCTTAAGAAACGAGAGAATTAGCTCAAAAAGAGCTCCAGGGGAACGAGTATACGCAGTAACTAAAGAGACATTCAAAGCGGGAAAAGTTCTTGTTACTACGGTTAAAAGAGTAAATTTAAAGATGCTGTATACGGCTTTCTGTTATAATTTACATCAGTTAAAGACGCTGAAAATAAAAGGAGTGGATTGAAGATAGCTTCCGCTATCTTCAAAATCAAAGAATTAAGGATAAGGAAAGTTAAAATGAGGAATTTAATAGAGAAATTAGCTTGAGAGATTAAAGAAATTCCCGAGAAGAAAAAAATCTGGGGTTAATCGAAGTCCTCTAAAATTGGTTTTGAACAACTTATTAATCAAAAATAC
>DATMYS010000148.1:0-4928 GCA_035560835.1 Methanosarcina sp. | reverse complement strand
TTCCTATCCGATCTACTGTCTCTATAAAAGGAAGCTATGGTTTAGATATTCAAAGAGAAAAACGAAGAGGCGAGGGTTCACTTCATCCCCAATCTAAAGAATGGGGTATTCGTGACCCTCTGCGCTCCCGTTGTAATAAACTTCAGTATTTAATTTGATTGCCAATTGAATTCTATCGTGCTGTTAATCGGCATTTGGTTTAAGATTATGTTTCTCAAAACCGCCCTTATAGTATACAAAGACTTCAAGTTCGCACATGCCTTTAAGAAATTCCCGTATTCTGCGATCATATACGCTTTGAACGTGTTTCAGACCGTTTTTTTGGAAGTGAGCCATCACAGCTTCAAAAAAATTTATCATCTGTATCAGGTAAGCCTCTTCATAAGCCCTGGTCTCCAGCGCAATTGTTTCACACTCGGAATCCTCAAGTTCGGAATAATAGCTCCCATGCTCATTTAAGCCACTTATCTGGCGCCAGTCTACCTTGCCCGAATCATCAGCTTCCCTGTGGAGCATGTATGGATAGACCCTGCAGATTGAAGGGCGCCTGTCATAAATTTTGCAGCGTTTATTCTCAAGGAAAATACAGGAGCCGTCAGGCTTTGTTTTCAGGGCGTAGCCTGAAACATAAAACCTGCCCTTCTGGTCGCAAAACTCATAATAAGGAGCAGGAGTAACTGAATCCGGATTTATCTGCCTTATAACGGCCAGGTCTGCATCGAGAAGGAAAACATGGTCATTAAACTCTTTGGTGCAGCAACGTGCACAGAGTTCACACCTAAACCCCAGTTCTTTAATAATGCCTACAAATTCAGGATCAGGAAATTTCTTTACGCCTGCAAGTTCTTCCTGTGCGTCTGCAAGCCTTGTTTCAATATTATTCTTTTTGACGTTAATCACCTTTTTAAGAAAAGAATCCTGCAAGTCTACCTTATTTTAATTCCATGTCCGTAACATTTAATTACTAGCATTATCTTTTTATGATAAACCCAAGGCTTGATGACATTTATAATTTCGCACTTTCAGGCTTCAAGGAATATTAGATATTCTTCAATTATCATTGAGAATTATCGATTTAACACTATCGAACCAGGGAATACCTGTTTAAATACCTGTTTATTGAGACCCTGCCGAGGAGAAGAAAAAATCCGCGGCAACCGGCAGTGTCCAGCAATAAGCGAATACCTGGATATATTACGTGATAAATTACAAATAAATTCAGAGAAATTAAGATTGAAATTTAGAGAGGAATGATAATGGGCAAAACCGGCAGCATTGATTGGGTAAAAGTAAAAGGCAGAAAAGGCAGAGTAATCAAGGTCCAGAGGTCACAGGCTCAGAAAGCACATCCAGGACCTGCACAGCGCTTCACTTCTTCAGGTCATAAGAGGCGCTTCATCAGAAGATCTGCAAAAGCTCTTGTAAAGTGATTTTGAGAGCTTTTTTAATCAACTTTTTTGAACTTACTTTTTTAATTTAAATTTTTTGAATTTTCTTTTGAAATCTTCATTTTTGTAAAGTAGCTTTTTAGAGGCTTATATTGTGTTTATTCTGGAATTCAATCATGAGATAAGGTTAAAGAAGAAGGTCAAAAAGGATATTTTGAGAGAACACAGGAATATCATTCTATTAAGAAGACATCCACCTCTTCTCCTTCTTCATACCCTTCAATGTTTTCTGGCACAAGTACATACCCGTCAGCCTTCGCAACAGAACTCAGAACCCCGGCTTTGGCTCCGGTCAGAGGGCGCACTTTATCTCCTTCAAAGACAACGCGGATGAAATTAACGTATCCTATTTTCGAACTGATTTTTGCAGCCAGGCGCCTTTTAAGAATAAGCTCGGGAAACTTCGGAATTGCTGCCAGTTTCCTCATACCGGGACGGACAAAGAAATAAAGGGCAACAAATCCGGAAACAGGATAACCTGGAAGACAAACGACAGGAACATTGTTTATAATCCCGAGGGCTGCAGGTTTACCCGGAGTGACACCTATACCGTGTACGAGCAGTTCTCCAAGAGCTGCCACAGTCTCAGGGCCATAATCTCTTTTTCCTACTGAGGTTCCTCCTGAAAGAATTATCATATCGGCTTCCAGGTTTGCTTCTACGGCCTTTTTGATACTATCCGGATTATCAGGCACTATTTTGATACATCGGGGAATCCCACCCCATTTTTTCACATAAAGGGCCGACATCAATCCATTAGTCTCAAGTACCATTCCCGGAGGAGGAACATCCCTGACCTTCTGACGGCTTACGAGCTCATCCCCTGTCGGAATAACTGCAACAACAGGCTTTTTGAAAACCTTCACTCTGTCAACCCCAATCGATGCAAGCATAGCAGCATCACATGGACGAAGGAGATGTCCTTCTTCAAAAACCACATCTCCTTTTTTTATATCCTCTCCGACCTGCCCCACATTCCTGTTCGGATAAACTTGAGCCCTGATCTCAACAAGGTTTCCTGCAGTAGCAGCATCTTCAACCATTACAACAGCGTCAGCTCCTTCAGGCACTGCCGCCCCGGTATGAACCCAGATAGAACGTCCTTCCTCTATCCGATCAGAAAGCTGCAGCATTACCGGATTCGCAGGGGAAGCTCCCAGAGTGTCGGAAGCCCTTACCGCATACCCATCTATAGCAGCCCGCCGGTAGTGAGGCACATTCCTTTCCGAGATTATAGTTTCTGCCAGTACCCTCCCTGCGCAGGTCTCGAGTAAGATTTCTTCTGTTTTCTTTAGAATAGAGATACGCTCAAGAAAAAGTCTCAAAGCTTCATCAACCGAGGTTCGTTCTTTGAATATCCTGCCCATAGTCTTCCTTCCTGAAAATTAGCCCCCAATTAGCCCCCCGAAACCGGAGGCAGGACTGCAATCTCATCGGCATCAGAAAGAAGGGTATTAAGCCCGTCGAGATGCCGGATATTGTTCCCATTTATAAGGACATTAATTGAACCGCACATAAGAGGATCTTCATTTTCTCCTTCTGGTTTCTCAAAAATAAGATACTTTAACTCGGGATACTTTTCAGTAAGGGATAAAAGGACATCAAGAACCTTTTCTCCCGACATCTGCAGTTCCGATGTGCCTGCTTTTTCACGCAAATTTGCAAATAATTTGATTTTCACCTCAGCCATGAGAGAAACTATTTCATCCTATCCCTTAAATATACCTATGCCTTATAAAAAACAGCTATAATGGAAGGTTTGGGGAATTATGCAGCAAAGTCAGGATTACAATATCGAAAATTCACCAGCGTTTTCTGAAAAAAAATATAAAATACTCGGATTTCTGATCATCCTTTTTGCCCTGTTAATAAGATTATTTGACCTGGGGGAGAGAGTATTTCATCACGATGAAAGCGTACATGCCAGTTTTACCCTTAGACTTCTCGAAACCGGGCAATATAAATACGATCCAGCCTATCACGGCCCTTTTCTTTTCCATTCTACTGCTGTTGTCTTTCACTTTCTGGGAATAAACGATACAACCGCCCGCCTTGTTCCTGTCTTCTTTGGAGTAGCAGCAATTCTTCTGCTTTTTTTACTTAAGAAGGAGCTTGGAGAAAGAGGTGTACTCTGGTCAGCTTTCTTGCTCTCCTTTTCTCCAAGTATGGTGTATTTCTCAAGGTTCTTCAGGAATGATCTGATCATTGTTTTCTGTACCCTGGCCACTGTAATAGGGGGAATTCGCTACCTTGAGAACCTTCATAGCCCAAAGAGGTACCCTTATCTTATCCTTGCTACTTCTTCTCTTGCAATTGCCGTATCTTCAAAAGAGAACGCCTATCTTATTATTCTCATGTTTGGAGCCTATGCAGGAATTTATTCTTTGTACAGGTTTTATTCTGACTGGAAAAAAGAAAAACTTAGCCTTAAGAGAACCCTCGTTCTCAAAAGTTCAGCTATTTCCCCATTCATACCAGAAATTCTGATTTCAGGAACTCTCTTCATTTTTATTGTAATGTTATTCTACACAAGCCTTTTCAGGACCCCGGAGACCCTCTTTTCAATTGTGGGAAGGGCTTTTTCTCACTGGATGGAGATGCACAGAATTGAACGCATAGGAGGCCCTTTTTATTTTTATATTCCTATCCTTCTTGTATACGAGAGTCCGATTCTGATCTTTGGAACTGCAGGTATTATTCATTTCCTAAAAAAGCAGGGCAAAGATGCGCCCTTCTTCCTGTTTGTTTCTTACTGGGCAGTTACAAGTTTGCTGCTTTATTCCTATCTCCAGGAAAAAGTCCCCTGGCTTGTTGTGCATATTGTCCTGCCCTTTGGAATTCTCGCAGGGGCTTATCTTGGAGATTTTTTTCCCGGAACTTCTGGCCGAAGACAGAAGAATTTACTCGAAACAGAAAATATGAGTTTCGGAACAGACAAAACCCCCACTTCCGGGATAAAACGTTCTAGAGTCCATACCATTGTTACGGGAATTCTGGCATTTACCCTGATAATATCTCTGGTTCAGTGTGTATCTGTGAATTTTTACAGAAGTATGGAACCTGATGAACTGATGACGTATTCACAGGCATCTTCGGATATCCGGGAACTTGTTGAGAAAATTGAGGGATTCAATCATGGACATGAAACTCTAAGGATATCTGTTGTTGATCCCGAAAATCTTTACTGGCCTTTACCCTGGTACCTAAGGGACTACGAGAAAACAGCATATTATACAAAACCTCCGGCTAAGGTAGAATACGATGCAATAATTGTGCCTGCAACATATCGGATGTATGAGGTAATTCCAGAAGAAAATTATGCCTCATATAATTTCTCCTTACGCCCGGGAAAGGAGTTTACCCTTTATTATGATAAAAAACTTGAAAATATAGAAGAAAAAAAGAGAAACTGAAAGAAAAGGTAGACTTGATGAAAGAAAAAGTAAACTAAGACTTGAATTGTGTTGCAAAAGGTAAATA
>DATMYS010000147.1:0-2310 GCA_035560835.1 Methanosarcina sp. | reverse complement strand
ATTTTAAACAAGGAAACGTTAAACCAAATAATTAAATGAGGTTTCGATATGGAAGGTTCTGAGGATTTCCCAAATAATTCGGGTGCAGCCTCATCTGGAACTTACACCTTTTCAGGAAATAAAGCCTCAGGAAATAAGGGCTTACGGGATTTGTTTCTACTCCAGAATCAGACTGCTACTGTCCTGGAACGAGATTTAAGGAGCACAATAGCCTTCCCTCGAACGATTCCTCGAACGATGCGAGAAAAAATAGCTGAAATTCTCACTCTTGAGATCCTCTTTGGGCAGCCTTATGAGATAAAGGACCCTGAGAGGTTTATTGAGATTTTCGGAGCTTTTTATCCTATCTTTCTTACCCTGAGGAACTCAAAACCCTGGCCTAAACTCCGAAAAATTGCAAAAAAAAGCAGAGGAGCCGGAATTGCAGGCTTGAAAATTCTCCTGCCTCTTATTTATGATATCCTGGAACGTTTTTCAGAATCAATCAGCGTTTCAGGTGCAGAATATCTTAAGGAACTCGATGCCGGAATGGACGAGATTCTCAGGCAGTTTGAAGAAATTCTGAAAGAAACCCTCCTTATTTGGGGAAACGCGGGATCTGCGGAGTTTCCAAGCAGGAATGACCAATTAATGAAAAATTCCGGAGAACTTGTCTTGGCAGACGCTGTCCTGGCATTCATGCAGAAAGGCGGGTACCAGGAATTTCTGGAAAGAGTTATGGAAAGGCTATACCTGAGAATGAAAGAATTCATTTCGGAAATGGAAGAAAACCTGGAGCTTTTCGATACACTTGCACTGCTTTTTCCCCAGCGCAACTGGAGCTATTCTGTAAAAGAGCTTAAAAAAGAGCCTTTCTATGTGCAGCTTAAGATGCTTAAAAACTATTCGACTTTTTTTGAAAAAAGTCCTGACCTGAGGAAGATCGTGGATTTCATAGGAAGACGGGAATTTGACCCGCCCTCAGACCGCATATGCCTTTCACCTTTTGGAAAAAACCGAATACAAACTGTGCGTTTCTCGGATTCTATCAATAACCTGCTGCCCATGGAAGCCGCAAAACTCCTGAACCCCTCCCTAAAGAAGAAGTTTTATGCGGACATGCTCGAAGGAAAGCTCCTGAGCTACCAGCTTATGGGAAAACACTACACAGGCCCTCCACACATAAAGCCCAGAGGTCCGATGATTGTGCTTGTGGATACCTCCGGATCAATGCACGGAGCTCCCCAAACTTTAGCTAAGTCTGCGGTGCTGGCTATGGCAAAACGAATGCTTTCTCAGCAGAGGGATGTGAAGGTTATCCTTTTTGCCTCGACAAGCCAGCACCTGGAAATCGAGCTCAGCAGCAGGAAAAAAATGTCCGAAAAATTTCTGAATTTCCTGCTTTATACCTTCGGTGGAGGAACGGACTTCAATACCGCCCTTGCCTCAGGCCTTAAGTCCCTGAAAGAAAAGGACTTTCAGGGGGCCGACCTGCTCTTTATAACCGACGGTAAATCCGAAGTCTCTGACGAACTGGTACTGGCCCGCTGGGAAGAAGCAAAAAAGAAGTATAATGCAAAGGTTTATTCGCTGATCGTAGGCAGCAAAGGGGCAGGCGGGCTGTCTGAAATCTCTGATTATACTTATTTTGTAGAAATGGAACTGGATTCTGAGGGCAGTGGCGGGTTTGTAAGGCTAATCGAATCCACAGAAGAGAAAGCCACGAAAGCCACGGATTCCAATAAAGCAGGAAATTAAGAAAGGGTTATCAACTCCCTTCTCTTCCGTTTAATTTCGAGATTTATTCCCTAAGGGCTGCTTATCAAATCTGAGTACCATGGTCTAAACAGACTTTATGAATTGTCAGATAGGAGAGATTTTCTCTGCAGTTTCTGATCCGACACTGATTTTTGATGAGTCTTTGTGTTCTTTGAAGATCCTGTATATCCTGAAAAGTAGGAATACAGAAAGCAGAAATGCCAGAGAATCAGCTATAGGAAAAGCCGCCCAGACTCCATCAAGGCCGTATATGCGGGGAAGGAGAATAACAGCCGGGATCAGAAAAAGGATCTGCCTGCTAATAGAAAGAATGAAAGCGGGTTTGGCTTTTCCTAAAGCCTGGAACAAGCTTGAAGTGATTGTATTCAAGCCTATCAAAGGCGTTCCCAGAACCATAATCATTATCGCATCTTTTCCAACTGCCAGATATTCCGGATCTGTACTGAATAACCCAAGAAGTTGTTCTTTTAAGAGGTAAATAATGACCAATCCAATAACTCCAAAAGTCGTTGCCGCTGCAAGAGTTATTTTCACGGCTTCTACTATCCTTTC
>DATMYS010000146.1:0-2582 GCA_035560835.1 Methanosarcina sp. | reverse complement strand
CCCTGGGATTCTGGCAGTGTGCCGATTTTTCTGTAAAAGCATAAATATTAAACAGTTAATGGGTCAAAATTCTATCTCGTAAAATTAATTCCATCGATCGTGTACGAAAACTTAATTTAAAATTTACAGCAAATTCGCGATACTGTCAAATTTTGTAAGATTGAACCATAAATTCGGGAATGTATAGAATGAAAGGACAAATCAAGAATATATTGGCTATTTTGTTCGCAATCTTATTTGCATTGACACTATCAGGTACAATAGCAGGTGCCGAACTCGTTTCAACTCCCAATGACATTGCGCCACAAAACGTTTCTCCAGTTTGGAGCAAGTGGGAAGATCTAGGTGGAGAACTTACTGAAGGTGTAGCTGTCTCCTCCTGGGCACCCAATCGGTTGGATTGTTTCTCAGTTGGAGCTAATCGAACACTACAGCATAAGTGGTTTGATGGCACCTGGCATGACTGGGAAGACCTAGGCGGTGAACTGTATTCTTCACCTGCAGCCGTCTCATGGGATTCAAATCGTATCGATGTTTTCGCTATAGGTAAAGATAAATCTATGCAGCATAAGTGGTTTGATGGCTCCTGGCATGACTGGGAAAGTCTAGGTGGAGAATTTACTGAAGGTGTAGCTGTCTCCTCCTGGGCGCCCAATCGGTTGGATTGTTTCGCAGTTGGAGCTAACCGGACACTGCAGCATAATTGGTTTGATGGCTCCTGGCATGACTGGGAAGATCTAGGTGGTGAACTGTATTCTTCACCTGCAGCCGTTTCGTCTGATTCAAACCATATCAATGTTTTCGCTTTAGGCAAAGACAAATCTATGCAGCATAATTGGTTTGATGGCTCCTGGCATGACTGGGAAAATTTAGGTGGAGAATTTACTGAAGGTGTAGCTGTCTCCTCTTGGGCACCCTATCGGTTGGATTGTTTCACAGTTGGAGATGATTATCAGTCACTGAAGCATAAGTGGTATGATGGTTCCTGGCATGAATGGATGTGTAGAGGCGGGGAATTATATTCTGCACCTGCAGCCGTCTCGTGGGAGTCACAGCGTATCGATGTTTTCGCTATAAGTGAAAATAAAACTATGCAGCATAAGTGGTATAGTCAGCAACTCAATAATAGTTAATTATATATTTCATTACTGGTACCAACGACGGTGAATAATTCCTCATTTTCGGCGGATTAAAATTCTCCAATTCTCACTCCTTGAGAAAAGTTCGAGGATTGTGAATCCTGCTGAAAAAGGAGGAATTATCTTGGTTGTGGTGCAAAAAGTTTGATCATTTATAGGCAAAAAGGAATGAATTAAACTACATTCAAAAATATCAAATTTTTATTCATAATCAGTAGAACCAGTTTTCCAATTATTAAATGTTAGGTACTACACATTTTCAACAGCATGAGAATCATTCAACCAACATCTTTGAAAGTTGAGTTTAAATTATATGTAGAAAACAGATGCATGAAGCTCATGTATACATTACAAAATGTATGCTTCTGTCAAATCCGGGAATTACGGATTTTTTCCGCCATAAGATCTAACATGCTTCCAGGCTTTATGGTGATTGGCAAAAAGGTCCTCATCTACATATATCGCATTATTCTCCCTATTATATACCACTCTATCATTTCCTACTGGACAGACCTTAATACAGATACCACACGGCGAAATGTGACGCTTGTTTAATTCAGCGCTATAAGAAGAACAGGCTTTCTTATCTGTTAGTCCGCTGGGGTAATCTTCCTTATTAAGAGCATTCGATGGGCACATTTTTACACAACGCATACAGTGGGTGCAAAGCTCAGTCTCCAACATTGGATCTGGAGGAAGTTCGGCTGTGGATAAAATTGAACCGAAACGGACCCTTGGGCCATACTCTGGTGTAAGGACCGTATTATTTACCCCAAAGGTTCCCAGTCCAGCGAGCAAAGCAGCATGCCTGTGAGAAAAGAAGGCAATGGGATTTTCAACGAGTACCTGAACGCTTCCATAACCATCTCTAGGTACGAAAATAGATGGGTATCCTCTATCGGTCAGGAAATTGGCAAGCCGATATGTGTATTGGTCCAATAATGTATTTACAGTATTGTACAGTTCATGGTAGTATAAAGAGGGGGATGTCTCCAGCACCGGTAGAGGGACCGGCAATCCTATAACTATTACTGATTTTGCTTCAGGATATATGGATTGAGGATAGAATTCTTCAGGCATCCACGGTAAAAAAGGAGGGTTATTCCATCTTTCAACACTGGCAACCCCAACCATAGATATATCCATACTTTCGCATTTCTGCAGGAGGGCTTTTTTCAGATCTTCAGTCATAGATTCATCCCTTCTTTATAATTTATTTATTGCCATAGGGAGCTAGTTTCTTCTACTCATTTGAACGTTTCCACTCATTAATACGTCGAGGATTTTCCAAAATGAGGAAACGGATTTAATTACATCGGATAAACTTCTATCGCTTTTGAATTGAAGAATAACCAGGAAAAATCAAAAGACTATAGCCTATTGTACATAGTTATAGTCAGGGTTATAACGAAATACAAAATCAGAGATCCTATTAACGCTGTC
>DATMYS010000145.1:0-2200 GCA_035560835.1 Methanosarcina sp. | reverse complement strand
AAAATTATGAGTATCTTTGCCAGTCAAATCTATCTTCCTGTATTATTGGTTGTAATATTAATACTCTCACAATCAATAAAAATGGTTAACGAATATGAGAGAGTAGTTATTTTTAGGCTGGGCCGCCTAAGCGGTGTAAAGGGGCCAGGGATTTTTCTGATTATCCCTATTGTTGATAGAGCTATAAAAATAGATCTGAGAATTGTTGCAATTGATATTCCTAAACAGGCAGTTATCACGCGAGACAACGTTACGGTTGAAGTGGACGCTGTTGTCTATTACAAAGTCGTGGAGCCGGGAGCCGCTATAACTCAGGTTGAAAACTATATGTTTGCAACCTCCACCCTTTCACAGACCACCCTCAGGGACGTGCTGGGTCAGATGGAATTTGATGAACTACTTTCGGAGAGAGAAAGCATCAACAAGAGAATTCAGGAGCTCCTGGACACGTATACGGACCCGTGGGGGATTAAGGTTACAGGGGTTACAATCAGGGATGTTGCCCTGCCTGAAACGATGAAGAGAGCAATTGCCAAACAGGCTGAAGCCGAAAGAGAAAAGCGTTCAAGGATTATCCTTGCGGAAGGAGAATCTCAGGCTGCCCAGAAGATGATGGATGCAGCTACCCTATATCAGGGAATACCCGCAGCAATCAAACTGAGGGAATTGCAAACTTTAGCCGAGATTGCCAGGGAAAAGAATCTCATCGTGGTTACGCAATCCCAGGCTCTTGAAACCGGGAATATAGCAGCCCTATCTGAGGCCATTTCAAAAAAGAAAGAACAATAAAGTCGAAATAATAAAGTCGAAATAAATCTGAAGGAAAAGGATAAGCAAGAAAGGACCGATAAACATGCTTGCGGAAAGGGCTCCACATTTCCTCTCTATTTTTTTTATGTGCTTTATCCTCACAGCTATTTTTGCACCCCTTGCTGCAGCAGGGCCTGAAGATAAGGTGCTTGTGCTTGAAATATCCGAGGCTATCACCCCGGCTTCAGATGATGTTGTAGCTAATGCAATAGAAAAGGCTGAAAATGAAAACTTTGATGCTCTTATAATCAGCCTGGACACCCCAGGGGGAGGGCTAGATGAAACTCAAAAAATTATAAGCACAATTGAGAACGCGAGCGTGCCTATTATCGGATATGTGCCCGATAGCGGGAAAGCCTGGTCAGCCGGCACTCTCATCCTTATGGGAACTGATATTGCTTCAATGGCACCTTTCACGGTCATAGGATCGGCTCAGCCCGTTCAGATATCGGCAGAAGGGACAAAACCTATCGAAGACGAGAAAATAATAAACGCCCTTGTCAAATTCTCGGTTGCAACAGCCAGTAAGCACGGTAGAAACGAGACCTTTGCAGAAGAAGTCATAACGAAAAACAAAAATCTCGACGCCCAAGAAGCCCTGCAGACTGGCGTAATAGAATATATAGCTCCTTCGATCCCGAATTTGCTGACACAGATTAACGGGCAGCAGGTAAAGGGAAAAATCCTGCAAACTGAAAATGCAGAGATAGAAAACTATGAACCCCCACTTTCTCTCTCCCTTTTAAGGCTTATTTCAAACCCGATTATCTCCTCCCTTCTTTTGACCCTGGGAATTTATGGGCTAATTTTTGGAATCTCAAGTCCGGGAGCCGGAGCAGAGGTTTTCGGAATCATCTCAATCGCACTCGGGTTAATAGGTACAGGCTTTGATATCAATATAGGGGCAATCTTCCTCATTCTCTTAGGAATAGGACTTCTGATCATTGAAATTAAAGTACCTGGATTTGGGATATTCGGGCTTGCGGGTCTCATCAGCCTCATAATAGGAAGTATACTCCTTGTACCTATGGGAAGCGAAAATATTTACACCCCCGAATTTCAAAAGGTTCTTGCTCTGACAGTTGTTGCCCCCACGGTTGTCTTCGGATTGTTCCTGGTTTTTGCAATCTATAAAGTAACCGAGATCAGAAAGAAAAAACCGGTCATTGGAGTGTTTATAGGGGAAATTGCACAAACCATAGATCCTCTGGGGCCTGAAAAAACAGGCTTTGTCCGCTATAAAGGCGAATACTGGAAAGCTCGCTCAGAAGAGGAAATCGAACCGAAGGCAGAGGTCGAAATCACTGGAAAAGTAAGGGAAATACTCTTAGTAAAAAGGAAAATGTAATTATGGCTCTTCGCTGTTTTTTATGGGCAACATATCCTCCGG
>DATMYS010000144.1:0-2704 GCA_035560835.1 Methanosarcina sp. | reverse complement strand
TTTTTGTAAACTGCAGTATTGAGGCTGTTATTCCCAATAGAAAAAAACATTACTCTTGTCTTCCCATACCTTAATATGGTACATCTTAAGGGGGTGGAAATCTGCTTTCGGAAGCACTTGCAGACCTTGATAAAACCAGATCTGAAGACCTTGATAAAGAGATCCTTAGAGCTGCCATGATTGCAGAACTGGATGCTATCAACATTTATGAGCAAATGGCAAATCTTGCAAAAAGCGAAGAAATTCGTAAAGTCCTGCTTGACATTGCCAGAAAAGAAAAAATCCATGTAGCGATGTTTGAAACCGTGCTCTTGCAAACTGACAGAGAGTTTTTGAAAATCTATTCGGACTATGCTCTGGCTAGAAGTAGAAAATAAGTTTGAAATCAATTTGAAAACATATTTCCTATTGATCCTCCATGCTTGAAGAATATGGGAAGAAAAGACACTTTAAAAAGACGCCTGAACCACAGAACAGCGATTTTAAAAAAAGCTCCGACAAGCCAATTTTTGTGGTTCAGCGCCATGATGCGCGTAAGCTTCACTACGATTTTCGTCTGGAAATAGATGGAGTTTTGAAAAGCTGGGCTGTGCCAAAGGAGCCCCCGAAGGAGGCAGGCACCAGACGGCTTGCTATCGAAACTGAAGACCATCCGCTGACATATGCCGATTTTGAGGGAGAAATCCCGGCCGGAGAGTACGGAGCCGGTAAGGTTGAGATCTGGGATAGAGGAACTTTTGAGCTTTTGAAACATGAAGAAAAGGAAATTGTGGTGAGGCTTGAAGGAGAAGAATTGAAAGGGATTTATGTTTTGGTCCAGACAAAGTACGGAAAAGGCGAAAAAAGCTGGCTCTTCTTTAAAAAGACCCACTAAAAGCTGACTAGAACTTAATATTTATGAATATAATATTTATGAATACGCGAGCTGTGTTGCAAGAGTGAAACATGGTTCAGACCCTGAGCTTTTTAAATCATTGTGAGTATAAGCATATGGGGATACTTACGGAAGAAAGAGTAAAGATAAATGTTTTTGAAACTGCCGGGGAAAACTGCTGCGTTGCCGCCTGTGACGGGCAGAAAGTTTACGATATTATTACGGCGGCGCTCTGCGAAAACAAGAAAATCGAAATTTCTTTTGCAGATGTGAATGAGCTGACTCCTGCCTTTCTGAATTCGGCAATAGGGCAGCTTTATGGCTGCTTTCCCGCAGAACAGATTGATAACAGCCTCTCATTCAAGGGCATCTCCGAGGAAGATGAGGTTATCCTTAAGAGAGTTATTGAGCGGGCTAAAACATATTTTGAGCATGCGTATACATGCAGAAAGGCGTTGAAAGATGTGCTTGGAGGAGAAGATGCGTAAGAGCGTTCACCACGCAACCGTTTTTTCAGTAAGACGCCGCCCAAGGCTTCGCGCCGGAGGATCCAGGCCCGCAAAACCTGTTCCTGTAAAGGTGCATTCCATAGATAAATACGATTTTCCCGAAGGCAAAGGCTACTTCTTTGACACCAATATCTGGCTGTACATTTACGGCCCAATCGGCTGGCCTGACCAGTGGTCGGACGCCTATTCAAGAGCTTTAAAAGAAATCAGGAACTCCGACGGCACGATCTATATAAACTGCATGATAATCTCGGAATTCATAAACGCCTTTTCCAGAATAGAGTTCAAGCAGCAGACCGACTTTACGAGGTTCAAGGAATTTCGAAACTCTCTGACCTACAGGGCAATCGCCCAGGAGATAGCTTACAACGTAAGAAAAATTCTCAAAAGCACTCTTGCCTGCGACCCCGAACTGCTGGTGATAGACCTTCCTGATATTATGGATTTGTTCGAGCAGGGGAAATACGATTTTAACGACCTTCTCTTTGCCCAGATCTGCCGTGCAAAAGATATGGTTTTCGTAACCCATGACAAAGATTTCAGCGAACTCGGAGTCGAGATCCTGACCGCAAATGAGAGGCTGGTAGACGTGGGGAGAGAAGGGAGAGAATGACCGTTTTTAGTTTTTTACTTTTCAGGCTTGACTTCAAGGTAGAGTTCAATTGCTTCTTTTATTCTTATGCTTAATCCATCAAGTGTCTCTGCCTGCGTATGGCAGCCCGGAAGCTCAGGTACAGAAGCTACGTAAATTCCGTCTTCGTCCTGTTCAATAATGACAGTGAATTTTCTCATTTGGAAGCTTCTCCTTTGGCGGCAGCGTTGTTTTGAGTATATAAATAATATCCAAATGATTTGATTTCAGTCGAATACCCCGCTAACTTGCTGCGGGGATGGAAAACTTCCCCGATAATCGTTGGTGATAGTATAATTTATCAATTCCATTTTTTCGGTTACTAACTTCTGCTCAAACTAAATTGTTTAGAGTTATTATTTCCTTTAACGGAATTTCGAGCGGCGGCGCGAACATACCCCGTTGCTTGCAGCGGGGTGCGCCAGCGCAGCTTTGATTTATAGCCGTGGAGAAGCCTTAATGAAAGGTTTTTCCGCTTTCATTTCTTTCGGAAAAGCCGGTCACTTCCTAACCGTGACTGGTGTCCTATTTCTAACGACTTCCATTTCGGTATGAGGATCAAATTTCAGTTACAGAGCTCTGGAATGTGGGCTGTTTTAAGATAATGTCTAACCAATATCCATCTGCAATATTGACACTAATATCTGACACTGCAAAACTAAATTTATAATGTTAGGATCATTGATATTC
>DATMYS010000143.1:0-3235 GCA_035560835.1 Methanosarcina sp. | reverse complement strand
AAAAAGAGAAGTAAAAGGAGATAAAAGAGGGTAAAAGAAAGTAAAAAAGGAGAGAAATAAAAACAACTGAAAATAGAATTAAAAAAGTTGAAAAGAAGATAAAAAGAATTAAAAAGGACCTGTATCCTTTAAACCTGCCTGATCCCGAAGGACTGAAGCAGAATTTCAGGATAAAGCCCGCCACTGGAAATAGTCTTCGTGCTCTTAAGGTCGTTTACCGTAAGCCTGGCAGGGGCGAACATGCCTGCGTCAACCTTAAAGAAGTCAAAGTTTGCTTCTTTGAAGGTCTGGTAGAAAGGCTTTCCAAAGTCTCTGGAGGTTGTAGAAGGCACCTTCGTCACGAATTCCTCAAGGTCGGCCAGTTCCCCGTCGAAGAGGACCGTATAGTTGGTTTCGCCACAGTAAATGACACAATCATTGGTCGAACCCATACACTGTACATCATTTCCGACAACAGGAGCAATTGGGGCAATCCCATATCCGCTTTTAATGCAGTTGATGTCAAAACCGATTGACTCAAATTTATGGATTCCGGTTTCTACAACACGGGCAGAGATCTGAACAGAACCAGCAATAGAGGCAGTAGGAGCAACAGCAATCATTACGTTTTCAGGGTCTACACTGCAATGTTTTGCAATGTATTCCACAACTTTCTCATCAGGGAGTTTATCGGATTCCATGACCAGTACTGCAGCTTCAAAGTCATCTTCATATCCAATTTCCTCATAGAGCTCCTTAGGTTTTAAGCCAAGGGCACGTGCAGGACCCGAACCCATTCCGAAATAATTGCCTACGGAGATCCTCCAGCCTGCATACTGTGAAGCCATACAGGCAATTACAGGATTGTCCGTAGCTACCTGGATCGCAGGCCATTTGAGGCCACTCAGGTCAAAAGTAGTGTATTTGAGATCGGCAAGGTCGGCCAGGCAGAGCCTTGCGAGGTACATTCCGGCTTCATATCCGCCCTCGGCTTTAACTCCGCAGTCAATAACCGTAGCCCCGTTATCGAGCTTGAGTACTTCAGTTTTCAGGTCTTCACTCCAGTCGAGCATCTCTTCGATGACGTATGATCCCATTTCGTTGACGCTTATCAAAGTATCACCTTTTTAATACTAGCTCCGGGATAAACAGAAAATATTATTCTCACTCAGTAGGTAAGTTCTTACCTGCCTTTATTGCGTATGAGGACTGTTTATCGGTCAGAGAATTGTTTATAATGAATACTGCTTGTAAAGAATAATCTCAATTAGAGTTTTATCGTTTAGAGAATCGAAATTATTCAGGGACAGCTTACTCGGATGAAGGTCCAGCCCATTGATCAGGGTTAATAGACAAGATCATTTACCGATAAAAGGTATCCAGCCAATTGAGAATATTACAGGAACAAGATAGAGTAATTTTTTTCTGTAATTGCCTTTTCCTGTAATCTTTTCTTTTCTGTGATTTGCTATCCGTATAGGAAGAATCTAATATATAGATACTGTTTTATTATTTTAACCGCACTATTTTAGTCAAGTAGATACAGAATATTGCTATTTCAACCACAAAATTTCGTTGTTTGTTGATAGCAGGATTTTATGATTTATTCATAAGATTTTACTTACACTGGTGATTTTGCTGATTTCAACTGCATTATGAAAATTCTGTCATTTTTTCGAACGGGCTCTTTAACAGCGAGACCAACTGTTTCTCCTTTTTCAGCCTTTTTAACAGTGTCACCTTTTTTCTTCAGGGAACTAACTTGCTGCCTCAAATAAGTCGTATTTCCTTCAATTAATATTTCGTCACCAACCGAAATCCCTTCTTCGAGAAGCCTGACGGCTGCAACTTGTTGTTTCGGATAATAGTTTTCAATAATTCCTACAGCCCTGCGTTGCTTTTCCGAGGCATTCATATCTTTTTCAGGAGAAAAACCCCCAAGGCCCGGAACCCCAAAATAAAAGCCAGTTGAAAAGCCTCTGTTATAGACCAAAGCAAGTTCACGCTTCCAGGCTTCTATTTTTTCAGCAGTATAGTTTCCTTCTATACAGGCGTCGATAGCCTCCCTGTAGCAGCGCGAAACCATCTCAAGATATCCAGGGTCTCGCAGCCGCCCCTCCACTTTAAAGGCAGCTATGCCTGCTTCAAGCAGTTCAGGAATATGCCCTATCATACAAAGGTCTTTTGCACTTAGAAGGTACTTTCCAAGGCTTGCTGCAATAAGCCCGTTTTCTCCATGGAGTTCCCACTCCCAACGGCAGGGCTGAGTGCATTCTCCGCAATTTCCGGATTTTCCAAGAACATAAGCTGATAGATGGCATCGGCCTGAGACTGCCATGCACATTGCGCCGTGAACGAAAGTTTCGATTTTTACTTCAGTCTGCTGGCTTATCTTCAGTATTTCTTCAAGGGAAAGCTCTCTTGAAAGTACAATCCTTTCGGCTCCAAGATTTCGATAGAAATCTGCAGTTTCATGGTTGGTAATATTAGCCTGTGTCGAGATGTGAATTCGAAGCCCAGCTTTCCGTGCCCTGAGAATTACGGCCGGGTCCCAGGCAATGACTGCATCTACTTCTGCATTTGAAGCTGCAGCTATCACATCCGATGCATCTCCGAGCCTTTCCTCATTTACTGTTGAATTTACAGCCAGATAGGCCTTGAGCCCTCTGGTTTTTACCTCCGAGACAAAATCGTCAAGAGATTCTACAGTAATTTCTTTTGCTTTTGCCCTCAGGCTGAGCCTGTCGGTTGAAAAATAGACAGCATCTGCATATTCTGAGCAGGCCTTAAGCCCTGACAGGTTCCTGATCCCTACAAGGAGTTCAGGTTTTGAACTTTTACGCATGAAAACAGAAAACACCGATCTTTCATTTAAAACATTTTATCGTTCCTCACAGTCTAACAAATATTAGTAGAAAATGTCAACTTATGGCAATTAATAGTAAAACTCGCGGGTTGACAGAAAACTTTATATAAATTAAGAGCATTTTTCAAAATGGGGACTAAGGTAAATTTGGAGAAATGGTTTTTGTTAACAAACAAAGGCAAGAATAAATTACTGTTATTATAATCGAAGACGGGGGGATAAAATGGAATACGAACTCGAAGAAGTCGAGAGAGATTACATAGAATTCAGAAAAGAAATGGGAGAAGATTAAGCTTAAGGGGAGAAGAACAAACCGTAGAAATCTGGTAAGATGCAAAAGAACTAAAAATATAATCTTTCAGGAGTAAACATAAATTTTTCAAAAATTAG
>DATMYS010000142.1:0-4657 GCA_035560835.1 Methanosarcina sp. | reverse complement strand
CATTTATATAATTACTGTGGACAATTATTCAAAATTTTCTTTCGTATGTATAATTTGGGTAAAATCAAGATGTGGTAGAGATGAGTACTGGAATAAAAAATCTTGTCCGTACACTGGACAGTGTAGACTTCTTAAAAATGGATCGACGCACTTTCATGAAAGCGTTAGGTGCAATGGGCGCAGCTACATTCCTGGGCACGTACAAATCTGATATTGTAAGTGCGCTTGAATTTGCAGAGACCAAGCTTGTCTGGCTTCACGGCTCCGAATGTACTGGCTGCTCAGAATCGGTCTTAAATGCAGGCAATCCTGACCTTGTACAGGCACTACAAAAGCTCAATGTCAACCTTGTTTTCCATGAGACTATTTGTGCACAGCAGGGAATATGGAATGACGGTAAACTTGTAAACAACGCCGAGCTTAACTCTGAGATTCTCCTTGAAGAAACTTATAAAGCAGGTAAATATTTCCTGGTCGTTGAAGGCTCAATTCCAAACGGTCCGGATGGTTCCGGACGCTACCTAGTTATTGGAAACAAGACTTTCAAGGAAACCCTCGGAGAGGCTGCAAAGAACGCAATTGCTATCATTGCAGTCGGGGCCTGTGCCTGCTGGGGAGGAATCACTTCTGCAGATAGCGATGTTGCCAAGGATACTGACTACAGAGGAGTAGCTTTTGCAAAGGAAGATTCTTCAAAAGGCATGCTTAAGGAACTTGGGATTGATAAACCAGTAATTAATATTCCTGGTTGCCCTGCTCACCCTGATTGGGTCCTTTTGACCCTGGGAGCGGTAATCCTTGGAAAGATTAAGCTTGAAGATATTTCATCAGTTGTGGACGATTACGGCAGGCCAATGGTTTTCTTCCCCCCTGACCACACAGTGCACGATAACTGTCCACGCCGTGGGTACTATGACCGTGGAGAATTCGATACGGAGGTCGGCGGACCCGGTTGTCTGTGGAAATTAGGCTGTAAAGCTCCTTATTCTCACGCAGACTGCGGAATTCGCAGATGGAATGGTTCGGTAAGCCTGTGTACCCAGGCAGGCGGCCCCTGTATTGCCTGTGTTGAGCCTGGCTTCCCAGACGCCTCAAGGCCCCTATATGTTGAACGTGAAGATGTAGGAATTGCCGGAACAAACATTGATACAGTAGCCAAGGTTGCAGTCGGAGCAGCTGCAGTTGCAGCAGGTGTACATGCTGTTAGGAGAATGGGAAAAGGAGAGTGAGTGAAAAATGGTAAACGTTACAGTTGATCCCTTAACCAGAATTGAAGGCCACCAACGCATATCCACTGAAGTAGATGCTAATGGTGTTATTACCGATGCTCAGTCATCTTCCCTTATATTCAGGGGTTTTGAACGCATTCTGCAGAAACAGGATCCAAGAGATGCAGCTTTTCTTACCCAGAGAATTTGTGGTGTCTGCCCTATTGCTCATGGAATGACAGCAACAAATGCTCTTGACGACCTTTACGGTGTAGCTGAATCCGTTCCGAAAGATGCCCTTGTAATGAGGAACATTTTCCAGGGCCTGAACATGGTTGCGAGCCACGCAACTCATATATATGTCCTCTTTGGTCCTGACCTTGCAAACCCAGCGTACAGAAACGTCCTTACAACACTGGGCGACACCGGAAACGCAGTCTGGAAAGAAATGGTTGGAAGGTTTGCCCCAATCAGTTACAAGATGGATGGTGCAGCCATACCTGTGGGGAGTTCATATGTGGCAGCAATTCCTGAAAAGAAACGCCTTCAGGAAGCTATCGCACTTATTGCAGGCAGAATGCCTGGTCCTTCATCACTTTATCCAGGTGGATATACATACCCGGCTACTGTCGCAGATATAACCAAACTTTCCACTTACTATCTGCAGGTTATGGACTTCGTAGCCAAACATACTCTGAAAGTCGATTTCAATACCTGGATCGAAAATACCTATAAGGCAAGCTCTCCTCAAAAAGCAGTAAGCTTTGTTACTGAACACCTTCAGGGACTTGTTAACAAGGCAACCACTTCCAACGACTTCTCCAAAGAAGCAGGTTGGGGAGATGTGGAATTCTATGCAGCCTTTGGTTCCGAGCTTGTAGGAGAAACTCTGCTTGGCCTTCCAGCAAGCCTTAAACATGATACAATCGGTGGGTACAAGGACCCCTCAAAGATCTGCTTCATTTCATATGGTGGATACTACAAGCCCAAAGACGGATACAACCCGAAGAGCCCCGCAGGAGACCGTATTTTCACCTCAGGTGTGGTATCAGGAAAGCTCGAATATCAGAAATTTGATCCGGAAAAGATTACGGAGAGTACTGCTCACTCCTTCTACCAGAACAGTGCCAATGACTTCGCACCAGCAAAAGGTGAAACCGTTCCGTTTACGGATCCAAAGAAAATCGTCTTCACAGGAGGTTCGAACAGCCAGTACAGCTGGGACAAGGCTCCGAGATACGATGGAATTCCAGGTGAAGTCGGGCCTCTTGCACGCATGCTAAATATAAAAGAGCCTCTCGTAACTGGCTTAGCTCAGGTCTTCAATGAGAAAGGCTACTCTGCAGCTAATGTTTACACCAGAATGTTGGCTCGTATGCAGGAAATGGCAATTCTCGCGTATGAACTTCTCAACTGGGTAACTGTTGACTATACGCCTGGAGGAAAGATTTCAGTTCCTCTTGACTTTAATGCAGCTAAAAATGGTCAGGGTATGGGCCTATGGGAAGCACCTCGTGGAGCTCTTGGTCACTGGATCTCAGCTGGCAGCGATGGAAAGGTTGCCAACTATCAGGCCATAGTTCCAGGTACCTGGTTAATGTCCCCAAGAGACAGCAAAGGCATCCCTGGTCCGCTTGAACAGTCTCTCATTGGTTCAAAAATCAGCCCAGTAGGATCTGTTGATTATACTAATCCAGTTGGCATCTTCCATATGGGTAGGTCCTATGATCCTTGCATTTCATGTGCAGTCCACACCATTGACCTGACCGGGAAAAACACTCCAAATACTCTAAGAATACTCTAAGTATAGTACAAGGAGATGACCCACAATGAAATCCAACAACAACCCGCCACTGGTTGTTGAGCGCTATACCGTTACTGACAGGATAGCTCATACTGTCCATGTCATATCGATGCTGGTGCTCATCATCACCGGGTTAAAGATCTATTTGGGATGGGACTTTATGAGTTTCCATACCGCCCGCGGTCTTCATATGATAGCGGTCCCGTTCCTGCTTGCAGTGAACTGGATCCTTATCCCTTACAACATCTTCTCCGAAGGCCATGGGTTAATGGGAAAAATAACCCACTTCATAAACACTTATATTTTTTTGCCTAAAGATGCAAAGCGTCTGGCTGGGACGATTGGCAATTTCTTCAGCAAAGGTAGCCACTATCCAGCGTTTACTATCTATGATGAGGCAGAAGGCCATTACGAGACCAAACTTCACCCCTTAATGAAGATCCTGATTCCAATTGAAGGCTTGGCTCTCGTCTTAATTGCGCTCTCGGGTATTGTCCTGTACAAGCTCGACTGGTCGCTTTTCGGCCTCCCTATAGCTTCATGGATCCTGACTGCAGCAGGCTTTATTTCGCCTTTATTCAACTTGTCTGCCCTGGAGTTCCTCAGGTTACTTCACCTGCTGATGACCTACTGGTTTATCTTTGAAATTGTAGTGCATGTAGGTATTCTGGAGCTCGATCCTCATGTCTGGAAGTACTACAAAGCTATCTTCCTGACAGGGAAAGAGGATCTCTCAGATACTCATTACTCTGAGGTTCTCACAAAGTACCTTCCTACAGAGGAAAGGCCCTGAAAATCCCTTGAAAAATATTAAACTTAAGGTAGTATAGGTGTGTTTAAAAAAGCCTGTACACCTTTTTAACTTCTTTTTTGTTTGAGTGAAAAATATGTCTATACTAAATGCTCCTGTACGCATCCTTGGTTGCGGAAGCCCTTTAATGGGAAACGATGGTGTTGGCATCAAAGTCATTGAGACTCTTCAAAAAACCGAACTTAAAGACCTCAAAGATGTCGATATCGAGGACGCAGGGGTCTGTGGGCTTGACCTTCTAAACCTTCTCGATGGCGCCAGGAAAGTCATTATAGTTGATGCGATTCTGGCTAACAGCCCCCCAGGTTCCGTACACCGTATAGACGGAAAGGATTTACTGGATGGTGTCGAATTTCACCCCCTGGTTTCGGTACATGACCTGACAATTACAGATGTATTGAAAATAGGAGAACAGGTTCAAGAGCTTCCGGAAATCGTGGTCATCGGGATTGAAATCGGATCGATTGTCACTGATGCTACGCTGGAAATCAGTCCAGATGTCCTTAAAGGTGTGGATAAAGCCATACAGGTTATCAGGGAAGAAATCTCTTCCTCACTTTAATTTTATTTTCGCTAATCTACTTTAATTTTGGTTTTGTTCAATTTTTCCCAAATTTTCCTTTTTTCTCCATTTCTCCATTTCTCTAATTTTCCCCATTTCCCCTATTTCTCCCTCTATTTTCTTCTACTTTCGATCTCTGTCCGGTATTGCCTCCGTTTTGTCTCTCTTTTTTGTCTCTGTTTTTTCCCTTTTTTAATTTCTAATTTGCCCCAGATTTGCTATTTTATTAATTTCGATCCTTTCCCTCTACAGTAATCTTTATCTGGAAAAAA
>DATMYS010000141.1:0-3065 GCA_035560835.1 Methanosarcina sp. | reverse complement strand
TGTAAATATATTTGAAGGTTTTCAAATTGATTACTAAATACGGGATTTTTATGGAATACTGAACATAAAAAGCCCTTGGCTACAGAATAGACAGTGAAATCAAAATTGCGATGGAGCATCCGCTGTAAGCAACAGGATATGTTCGCGCCACCGCTCGAAATTCCGTAGAGGAGACAATAATCCTAAACGATTTAGTTTGAGCAGAAGTTAATAACCGAAAACGGAATTAAGAGATAATATTATCATCAACGGTTACCGAGGAAGTTTTCCATCCCCGCAGCAAGCTAGCGGAGTATTCGACTGAAATAACCTGAAAACAGAATTGCAGGTAACAATATTAGATTCTGAAAAAAACATTTCTTGATTTGAGGAACTGTTTTATTTAACCCGAAAACCTACTTTAATTTACAGATAATATAAGATGCTTCCGCCAGCTAGCCTGGCAGCCCTGCAAAAAAGCAGAAAAAGAAGAAAGAAGCAGTTAGTAATAGAGAGGAGAAAAACTACAGTTCTTATGTTACTTTTACTTTTTGTCTTGTCTATTTTTTTGAGAATGCCGTTCTCCTTCGTTGAGCGGGACAAGAACGGTTCGGTATGGTGAATGAGGTTGTATGGGTCAGAAATTCGTTTCTAAAAAAGCTGACCCTGAATTTGCCAATCATGCGATAAATGGAAAGCCTGTAAATACGTTCTTGGGATGTGAAAGGTGTTTCTGGTTTACTGACGATACGCTTTGTCCGGCAGGAAATGAGGAGTAAAATTATTGATCGGTCGTCAATAACTCTGAATAGGTATAATAACAAATAATGGCATGGATACTATCAAAGCATCGGGACTTTTCGGATAGTTTTGAGTCGCAAACAAAGGGTAAATAATGTTCGCAAGATAGGCTATTTTGAAAAATACGGGGAGAAAACCCGTGCTGTTCTTGATGCTCTACTGAATAAGTATGCCGATAAGAGTATCAGAAACATTGAGGATTTAGATGTTCTTAGAGTAAAACCATTAAGAGATGTCGGCACACCTATTGAAATCATTAATCTCTTCGGGAGCAAAGATAATTTCCTTGAAGCTGTAGGGGAAATGGAAACACAATTATACCTTGCTGAAGCTTAATTTCTGACTGACGCAGGAAGAGGACAAAAAGATGTCAATTAGCACTACTATAAAAATTATACAGGATATCATGAGAATGGATGCTGGTGTGGATGGAGACGCACAGCGTATCAGTCAGCTTGTATGGATGTTATTCCTGAAGATATTTGATGATACAGAATATGAATATGAATTGATAGAAGAGAATTACGTATCTCCTATTCCTGAGCGTTTGAGGTGGAGAAACTGGGCAAATGACCCTGAAGGTATTAATGGGGATGAACTACTGATTTTTGTGAACGATGAGCTGTTCAAGACCCTGAAGAACCTTTCATTTTCTGATGATTCTGACCTACGTGGATTTGTAGTGCGTGAGGTTTTTAAGGATTCTTATAATTACATGAAGAACGGTACTCTGATCCGTCAGGTTGTCAATAAGATCAATGAGATTGATTTTAAAGTTTCCAAAGACAGACATCTTTTTGGAGAAGTGTACGAAAAGATATTGAAAGACCTCCAGAGTGCTGGAAATGCTGGTGAGTTCTACACACCAAGGGCTGTTACCGAGTTCATGGTACAGATGGTAAACCCGAAAATCGGGGAAAAAATTCTTGATCCTGCTTGTGGAACCGGTGGTTTCCTGATTTCCTCTATTGAACTCCTGAAAACGAAGGTAGAAAGTGATGAAGATTGTCAGATTCTGCAAAAATCTATTCACGGTGTTGAAAAGAAACCCCTTCCTCACCTTTTATGTGTAACTAATATGATGTTACACGAAATTGAAGTCCCTTCCCAGATTCGCAGGGATAACTCACTTGCAAGACCTCTGAGGGATTATAAATCAGCCGATAAGATGAATGTAATTATAACCAATCCGCCATTTGGTGGGATAGAAGAGAATGGAATTGAAACAGGTTTCCCTCAAGCCTACCAGACAAGGGAAACAGCAGATCTTTTTCTCGTACTTATTATCCATCTTCTAAAGGATAACGGACGTGGTGCAATTGTCCTTCCTGATGGAACATTATTCGGTGAAGGTGTCAAAACCCGCATAAAAGAGAAGTTGCTCAATGATTGCAACCTTCACACTATCGTACGCCTTCCAAACGGCGTGTTCAACCCTTACACAGGTATCAAGACAAATCTCCTGTTCTTCACCAAGGGCAAACCTACAAAAGAGATCTGGTATTACGAACATCCATACCCTGATGGCTATAAGTCTTACTCCAAAACAAAACCCATAGAAATTCAGGAGTTTGAACCAGAAAAAGCTTGGTGGAATAAACGTGAGAAAAATAAATTTGCCTGGAAAGTTAGTATAGACGACATCAAAGCAAATAACTACAATCTCGACATCAAGAACCCTCATGAAGAAGTCATAGACCATGGTGACCCCGAAGAACTCTTGGAGAATTACAAGGTACTTCTTTCCGAGATATCAAAAATCCGCTCTGCCCTTAAAAATGAACTCATGGACATCTTGGCAGGGAAAAACGCATGAATCAAGCCCTTTTTTTCAAAAAATTCGAAATCCTTGCTGACTCCCCAAACGGAGTCCAGAAACTGAAAGAACTCATTTTGCAGCTCGCAGTGATGGGAAAACTCGTTCCACAGGACCCGAGTGACGACCCAGCGTCTATTTTTGACAATAAAATTAATGAGAAAAATGAGCAGTTAGCGATAAACGGGAAAACAAGGGAATTACAGAAAATTTCAAAAGAAGAAATTCCGCATAAATTACCTGATACGTGGAAATGGATGCGACTAGGTGACATAAGTCACGATTGGGGTCAAAAAAAACCTGATGTCAAGTTTATCTATATTGATGTTACATCGATTAACAAAGAATTAGGACTAATTTCTGAAGACCTTAAAGTATTGAATCCTGAAGACGCACCATCAAGAGCTAGAAAAATAGTAAAGAAAGGAACTGTAATATATTCAACTGTTCGCCCCTATCTATTAAATAT
>DATMYS010000140.1:0-2644 GCA_035560835.1 Methanosarcina sp. | reverse complement strand
ATAACTGTCTTCGATCTTGCTGTTCTAAAAATCAAAAAATAGAATTATTACAACCTATAGCTTTTTAAAGGCAAAAATTACAGCCTACAGCCTTTGAAAAAATGATGAATCGGATAGGGAGTATGATAGGAAGCTATTCAAAATCATGAAGTCATATTTAAAGCCTTATAAAAAGCTATATTGAAAACCGGATAGATAACTTCAAACATAACTGCAGCTAAAGCTAAATATAAATAAGGAAGTTACCTACTCATCTTTTATGAAAATAAAGAAAAGTTACATTTGGCTTATTCTGACATCAGGCTTGATTTTAACCGCATCTGCAGCTTCCTTGTATCCTGATTTCTTGTATCCTGATTTTACCTTTCATCCCAATTTTACGGAAAATATAGCTCAAGCAGCTCAAGAAAATAGGTCTGAAACTGGAGTTAACGGGATAGAGTTCAGTTCGAGCATAATTACCAGAGTACAGGCTTCAAATCCCCTGGAGATCCTTATAGCAGGTGCTCAAGCAATTGATTCAGGTACTGAGGTTACTGTTTATAATAATGACCTTGCCCTTGTAAAAGAGAAAAGGGAACTCGATCTTGGTTCTGGAGTGAACAGGGTCGAATATAAGGATGTTGCTGCTCTTATTGATCCGACATCAGTAATGTTTGAGGACACAAAAAATAAGGGTACTGTCGTACTGGAGCAGAATTATGAGTACGATCTCGTGAGCAGCAAGGAGCTTCTGGGGAAATTCCTGGACAAGGAAATTACTGTAACTGAAACAGAAGGAGGTACATACACAGGGGTTCTCATGAGCTATAATGATAACAAAGGACTGGTTCTCAAGTTAAGTGACGGGAAAGTTGTAACTCTTTCCGAAATCTCAAAAGTGGAGTTTCCTGACTCTGCTGGCCTGCTTATAAAACCTACCCTTATATGGCAGGTCTACTCGCCTGCTGCAGGCAAGCGGGATGTCCTTACTTCCTATCTTACAAATGGGATGAACTGGAAAGCAAACTATATCGTAAAGACCAGTGCGGATGATAAAAAGGCCGATATACAGGGATGGGTTACTGTTAATAATGAAGCAGGAACAACCTACGAGAGCGCCAAACTGAAGCTGGTTGCAGGGGAAGTCCATCGCGTAACTGTACCAAAGGAAACACCTGCGAGAGAGGCAGCTGCAGAAGGAGGGGTTGCGTATGACGCAGCTGAGGAAAGTTTTGTTGAGGAATCTCTCTTTGAGTATCACTTATATACCCTTCAAAGACCGGCTACCCTCAAGAATAATCAGGTAAAACAACTTTCCTTGCTCTCTGTCACTTCCGTACCCGTAGAAAAGGAACTCGTTTTTGATGTCTCAAAAAGCAGTAATATACAGGTCGCCCTGAGCTTCAACAATTCAAAAGAAAAAGGCCTTGGAATGCCTCTCCCTGCCGGGGTTCTAAGGATATACAAAACTGACTCCGAAGGCCAGCTTCAGTTCCTCGGGGAAAACAGTATAAAGCACACTCCAAAAGATGAAGAGATAAAGGTTGTTGTAGGAAATTCTTTTGATGTAACTGGCAAAAGAACCCAGACCAATTACAATAAGATCAGCACGAATATATGGAAAGAAAGTTACGAAACCGAAATCAAAAACCACAAATCTGAGCCCCAGAAAGTAAAAATCGTGGAACACTTTTACGGCGACTGGGAAATCACAGCCACCTCTGACCCATACGGGAAAAAAGATGCCTTTACTGCTGAATGGGAAATAACCGTACCCGCAGACAGCTCAAAGAAAGTTTCCTACACCGTAGAACGCAGTTATTAATCCAATACCGCAGCAAACTGCCAAATCGGTGTTCTACACTGCTGAAACCCTTCAAAAATCCAATCCAGAACCTATAACTGTGGAAAAAACGGAAATCTTGAGCGCAACCGTTGACCCGCAACCGTTGCGCCGGTTGATCACGCCGATAGGGTTTGGGGATAAGGTTCTCAAACTCAAACGGTTCCTCGTTTTCGGTCAAGCCTTTTTTGAAGTTCACCCTGATAGTAAAAAGGGCATCAATAGCCATGTTTTTGCGGAGAATATTGTTATGAGAATACACTCAACTTGTCTTTTTACCATGAAGACTCATAAAGATAAAATGCTTAAGAAATATAATAAGCACTCAAGTCTTTGTTGTCGTATATTTTATCACATCGACTCAATTTGGAGTGAAAAATTGGCCCAAGTACAATATGAGAGGATATTGGTTCATTTCCTACTAATTGTATAGCGTATTCTATAGGCCTTTTTTCCAGGAAAGATCTCCATAAAAAAATTTCACCACGATTTAAACTCACACCTTTACTAAATAGAATTGGATATTGTTTTGAATATGAATTAACTGCAAGATTTCCAAAACTAGGATCAGCAATAAAATTTGTCCCAAATTTAGACAATGTTTCTGCACCCCTTACCTCTTCTAAAGTGAATGTTGTGGATACAGTATCATTTTTGAGCCACAAAGGACTATCTAAATTTGAAACTGTACTTGCCGACATGAAAAAAGAGAAACTAATAAAAACAACAGCGATAAAAGTAAATCTAAATTTTCTGCTTTTAAAATAGGTAGCAAGTTTAAGTATAGAAAAACTGGCTAGAATACTTAAAAAGAAATAC
>DATMYS010000139.1:0-5718 GCA_035560835.1 Methanosarcina sp. | reverse complement strand
ATATTTGAATATGAGTCGCGACATATACTTAAATAAATAATTTATCACCAAATCATTAAACAATAAAAATATTAGAAAGTAATCCAGACTTAAAATTCGTTTAAAAATCACACAGTTAGAGAAATTTGCCGGAAAAGTTATATGGAGTTAAGTAAGAGAAATTTATGGAGTTCATAAGTACTTTCCAGGTTACCGAACTCCATAACACATGCCCCAAGAGGCAGTTATTATGTTAGCTTTGCGAATATTTAAAGCTTGCTTGATCCTGCCTCCTAGGGAAAAATAACTAGGAGAAAAGCAGATGATCAAGAACAGGATTGAAATAAGAACTCTAATTTTAGCAACGTTGCTGGTTGGTATGGTGTTGATACCAGCCGTTAATGCACAGGAAGAAAACAAGTATAGTGTAACTGCCGAGGAAGCTTTTAAACATGCAAATGCACACATGATAACTTATATAGCAACAGACGCACCGTACTTTGAAAACTGGGAAGGAGCTTCTATTGACCCAAACCCGCTGGAGCTTTATGATCCAAATGGTCAAAAATTGTATTATCAATTTTCTGTATATAAAAATGATAACCTAATAGGTGTAATCGATATTGGTGCAGATAAAAAACTTGGGCAAACTGTCCAACTTGTTGAGTTCGATCCAAAACCATTTGATGCTACTAAAGCTATAAAAAAATCAATCGAAGTTGCCAAAAATGAATATCCAGATGGAAAAATCAAATCAACATATATGGTTGTGTACGATTATCCTCTTATCGGAGCAGTGACAGTGGTAAAGGACAAAGTCACAGGAGATGAACATCGGATATTTGTGGACGCATACACTCTTGATGTAGTACCAGATGAGCCTGCGACTGAAACAAAGCGTGGAATTTGGTCAATATATGAACAGAGATTGAAGAATGGGGTCGATGAGAATTTAAAGGTCTGGCAGGAAAGTGATGATCTTACTAAATCCATAGAACAAAAAGCAACCAGTATGAAGATCAATATATCTGTGCCAGTCACAGATAAACATATGGAGAAATTAATTAATGAAGAAACAATAAAGGCAACCGCCGTAACTAAGACACTTAGCATTTCATTATCTGCGCAAGAAAATAATTATTACTGTGCCCCAGCAACAGCTAAAATGATTGCTAAATATTATGGAAAAACACAAACTCAAGATTATATTTATGGAATAATGGGTGCGACAGCTCCTTCTGGGGCTTCTCAGTCTCAACAATTAACATATTATAAATCATCTCAAGGATTGGGGAAAACTAACTCAAAAAGTGTAACTACGCCACTTACTTTTACTACTGCGCAGACTGAAATTGACAATGGTACACCCTTCAAAAGTGGAATTACTGGTCATGCTCGCGCTTGTATTGGATATTATTATACGACTGGAAACTATAATTTGATAATCAATGATCCGTCACCTGTGGGTGTGGGTAGATACGCTGCTATGGAACCAACTGGTTCAGAAATTAACCGTATATACTTGAGGAGCTAAAGCTCCTCATTTTTGAGGTGCTGGTATGAACAAAATTAATAAAGGACTTATTATTTTTATTCTGTTATTTGCTTCCATATTTTTTTGGTGGATATTTACAAAAGCGCCAGTTAATGCACAAAAACCAGTTCAAGAACTGAAAGTAGGCGGTTTATTTATTGAATTTGAAAATGGGACTACTGAGCCAGAGGTTAAAGCTATCCTTGAAAACTGTAATATGACCAGAAACTGGATCATAAAGTACAATGTTGACTATATGGGTAATATATACTATATAAAAGTAGATGAAGACAAAAGAGAAGAACTGAGTAAAGAAAAGAATTGGAACGATCCTATATATCCCGAAATCCCCGAACCTCGATTCTCTGAAATCAAAATAAGAGACTATTATTACATAATTGTACCCGAAGAAGATCTTGGTGATGAAAGTCTTCTGAAGGTAATAAATAAACACGATTTGCAGGTGAAAAAGTCTGTAGTGTGTTATATTCTTTTTGGAGATGGATCTCAGAATTGGAATGAACCAAAGAATTGGATTCCAGAAAACGATGCAGTCAGAATAAAAGATGAGCTTGAAAAAAATGAGAAAATTTTGATCGTAATCCCAGATTATATCGAAGGGTAAAAATACATGAAATAGGGGCGATGACTGTAGTGAAAGACAAGACCACTGGAGTTGAACACCGGATATTTGTAGATGCATACTCCCTTAATGAGGTTGAAGATAAACCTGCAACGGAAACCAAGCCTGGATACTGGATAAATACAATACTGAGGTAAAAAGGTTTGCTTGGTGCAAAATTCGTTTTCTTTATAGTGATGAACCCCTTACTTATTTTATTCCGAAATAATTTAATTGATAAAAGGAGCGCCGCTAACCATACTCTGAATAGTTACAAATTATCTTCAAAAAGCTTTTAATGTGAGAGCCATACTTTCTATTTTTATTGTTTACTTCTCTTCAGTATCATCTTGCCTGAAGTTTTATCCTCTGTGGAAGGATGCATTTTCCGCCATGCTTGCCACCGAGAGGGCTTTGTGGAGAGCCCAGGGAATTCATGCAGCGAGCCATAACAGCTGCACCTCTGGCAAGTCCGTCATCTACAAAGACTACCCTTTTGTCTATTTCCGAAGCAATGTTAATTTCTTCTAAGTACTCCAGGATCAGTTTGGGTTTGTTCCCTGTAATACCTGCTCTGCCAGTTATTCCGAAAGTTGTATCTTCAAAAACAAGCTTCTCTTCTTTTGCGATCTTAATCAGCCTGCAGACCACTCCTGCCATAACCTCGTCAATGACCGCGTGGATCATCTGAAGTCCGTGAGTCTTATAGATTTCCATACCGATAGCACTGAGCTTATTCATATCACTGCCATTTTCACCTACATCGCAACCTATAAGTGTTACACCTGCCTCCTCAGCCACATCCGGATTTACAGGCACGCTTCCATATATTTTTCTACCTTTTGGAACCTTTTCTATGATAATAAGTTCATGGATGCTCTTTGCATACTCTTCAATTGTTTTAGCCTGAATCTCCAAGGTAAAGAAAGAAGGTGATTTCTGTTTCTCAAAAATTTCCAGAGCAGTCCCTACTTTTGGATCCACTAACTTCGAACCACGGACAATTGCATCAGGAATTGCCCCTGCATAACCACAGAAGTTTCCTACTGTTTTTGCGTACGGTTGGTCAGGGCTTGTAATCCTACCATCAAGGGTTGTACCGAAGTCAATTGAAAAACAAGGGTTTCTGAAATCAACATCTGTAAGTTTGGCTGCTTCCTTAATTCCTGCGGTTGCAAGTTCTCCCTCCATTTCATTTGCAACTATTTCAATGCCGGTTGAACCCATTGGCGGCATTACTCCGGCTACAGCTCCATCAAAGATCACCTTTTCCAGCTTGCTGTATTTCTTGAACTTTTTAGAAATATTCGAAATTGACATAGGAGGTGTCATATTCTTTGGTGGAACTCCTGCTATCAGACAGCCTTCTGCAAGAGCTTTGATGAATTCGCCCACCTCTTCTGGAGATTCGAAACCTGCAACTACACCCGTGGAGCGAACAACGAAATTCAGATCTGTTTTTATATCCAGGTTAGCTTTCTCTATCGACTCGATCAGAGTGTCACGTACCAGTTCCGCAATTGTCTGACGAGTAAGTTCCACACCTGTAAGCGTCTTCCCGAATACGGCTTCTCCGGGTTTCGGAGGGCACACATCCCTGGTCATCCGAACGACCTTATTAATAATATAAGTCATGCCAGTATCCATGTTTGTAGCCGTGAGGATAGATTTAGTTGTGGTATTTCCGACTTCTATGGAAGCTACTATAAAGAAAGGTTTTGACTTAAGGTCAATCAAACGAATCTGAGGGGATTCTGCGATTCTGGGTTTCAGAGCCATTTTGATTCCTTCCTGATGATCTGTATGTAAATGAATTTAAAGATGGATCTTTTTGCAAGCTTAATTCGAAGATAATTCAGACTTATTTGGAGATTATTTTTATTGAATTTGAGTCAGCTAGGAGCAATCGAATCTAACACTTAGAAACCAATATTTGAACATAGAATGCTACTGGGAATCAATCTCTCCATAACTTTCTGAATGGATAATCAGAAAAATATTTACAGAGAGTTTAGGTAAAATACTCATCAAAGACATAATAACTTTTGCTAAAAAATAACTATTCAGCCGACCCATAAGGATGGTAATTATGTATAGACTAATGTTGCTTTTTATAGCCAGTAAAGAGCCCAGGTTGAGATACCTTTTGGTATTATCCAAACGTTCTCAGTTGAACTTTTGGCGTAGCTTGAACCACTACTTACAAGACGTTCTTTCCTTTTGCGATCTCATGGGTTTGTTGAAAAATACCTTCTGTTTAATTGATACTAGTGCTTCGATTCCAAAATCGATTCCTTATTTCCTGGAAAAATCCGTGATCTTTGGATCTATTGAAAAGTTAAGTTTTATGAACTTACTTAGGAATCGCAGTACTAGTGTGAGTTCTTGAAAACTAGAAACATGAGAATCTTTCCTACATTCTTCTCAAACATGGGGTAGATATACTCGCTTTTATGGAATTGGTCACTACTCATGGACACAATCAGCAAATTTTTTATTAATAACCGATTTTGCTTCTTCCATATTGTCGAAGATCAAGAATTTCCATGACTTTTTCACTTTATGAAACCGATGCTATTATATTTATTCCCAAAGAATAATACAATTTATGAGTTTTCAGGGAACTATTAATTTTAAGAAAATAATGATTGCAACCGATGGCTCGGATTGCTCCAAGCTGGCTGCCGAAAAAGGAATAGAGCTTGCTCGATTGAGTGGAGGAACGGTTTATGCAGTCTGTGTGGTGTCAACTGCTTCCTTATCTATGTATGGGGATTACTTTTCTTCTATGGGTGTGAATCCCTATTGGGAGTTGATATATGACGCATTGAAAAACCAGGCGCAACAGGCTGTAGATTATGTAAAAGGTTTAGGAGATACGAAAGGAATCAATGTGGAGTCCATCCTGCTTGAAGGACATCCTGCAGATGAACTTATCCATTACGCAGAAGAAAATGGGATGGATCTCATTGTTATGGGCACTCTTGGCAGAACCGGAATTGATCGGCTGCTTTTAGGCAGCGTTGCTGGAAATGTGGTCCGACACTCAAAAGTTCCTGTTATGGTTGTAGGGAAAGAGTATAAGTCATGAGGCTGAGCTCAAGTAAACTATAACTTGAAACCTCTGGAGTTTGCCTTTTTCAGGTTTATACTATAGGAGGTAGTGTCAATGAGTTCTTAAGTAATTCTTACAAAACTAGCATATCTGCTTTTTAGTTCATATTTGAGAACCAATCGCCGAGATACCAGCAATCTTTCGTATCCTCTTCCCTTTGGAATATAGTCTGCAATGATTTACTGGCTCGAAGGCTGTGAGATCTGGATTAGGATAGACATTTAGATTGCTCTGGATAGAGTGAGGTTCCAAAGGGATATAACAAATTGAAGCTTAAGAAATTTAACAAGCAAAAATCTACATAAATTACCTCAAATGTTTGCTGTGGCGCTGGGGGACGAGCAGGCACTGCACCCACTCGTCAATATGCAAAACTTCAGACGCTCGTGACGAAAAAGCGTTTTACATTAAAATCTCTGCATGAATTTTATACCTACCCTTTCGGCCCTGAACCAAATATACTTGAAT
>DATMYS010000138.1:0-8721 GCA_035560835.1 Methanosarcina sp. | reverse complement strand
TGACCAGGACGAAGTTTTTCAAGTTCTTAAGTCTCCTTCTTCTTTTTGCATTTGCTTTCGGATGCATATATCCTGCCGCCACCGATAAAGTTTCTGTTTCAGATCTGAACCCCAAAGATTGGATAGAGGATCTACATAATTTAACTCTCGGGAGAATGAATAGTTCTTTGCCTGATGAGACAGGATCGGGAGAACAAAATAAGATAGAGGAAAATGAGAGTGCTGCATACCTGTCCGATTCTATTTCTCCTGAGGTACCAGAGGTTCCGACTTATCCCGAAGAAAAGTCAAACGTCGTCTATCCCAAGGAATACAGGCGATTAGCCCTTAATTTTCAGAGAGGTATAGGGTCAGGAAATGAGAAAATCGCATCTGAGGTTTTCAACATAACTGGAAAGACCTCAGGATACAATATTAAAGATGCCTGTGATGTTTTTGATTACGTGAATCAGCACTGGGAGTACCGTTATGAAAAAAAGGGCGAGTTTTTCTTCGATGCATCTCAGACTATAAATGACGGTTATAAAGGAGACTGTGACGACTATTCTATAGTCATGTCTGCCCTTTTAAAAAATATGGGGTTCAATACAAGAGTCGTTACTGCAACAAACGAGAGCTATGGGCACGCCTATCCTGAACTTTACATAGGAGATAACCAGGAAAATGCATCTGAAATTCTAAGATATCTACAGGGCAGATATTACTATGCTGAAAATATCTGGTACTCAGGCAGAGAGCTTGAAGGCGGGAAGCTTCAATACTGGCTGAATTTTGACTGGAGCGGGTCAAACGGATACAGACACCCTGGAGGCATATATTTTGAAGGAACGAAGGTGATTTACTACCCTGATGGATTAATCGAGTTCTGAGGCAGGAAATAAATCAGGATTTTCAAAAGGAATCCTTTCTTAATATGTAAAAATGAATTTTCTCCTTGCAACCTCTCAGAAAACGAAGAAAAATGGGGAAAAAGTGTGTTCACTTCTTTTTCGCTCACAAAATCAAGTCTTGAAACTAAGTTTTTCTGATTAACTTTATATTCGCGTACCCCTACCCTCTTTTAGTAAAAAGTAACTCAGGTCTGATTTTATACATTGAAAAAAGATTATTAAGAGGGGGAATTTCATGGAAGTGAGCAATTACAGCGAACTCGTGAGAGGAGATAAGGTACGGGCTAATACGCCTCCTGAGATAAATCAGGCAATTGATATAGAGATAGCTGCAATGGTCAGGTTTTATGCGAGCAAGAACGACTATGAAATAGGCAAAAGGATTGAAGAGCTTGATAAGGAGTGGGATATTGGACGCATTATTGAAATCCGCGCATCTACGGCTTCTTTGATTGGAATAATACTTGGCTTAAAAAGAAGCAAAACATGGCTCATTTTGCCCACAATAGCTTCAACCTTTATGCTCCAGTACGCTGTACAGGGCTGGTGCCCTCCTGTAACTATACTAAGAAGATTTGGCTTCCGCACCAGACAGGAAATAGATCTGGAAAAATATGCACTTAAAGCTTTGCGCGGAGATTTTGACAAGATTTCATCTCAGGACAGCAGCATAGATCGCGCAAAGAAAGCTTTCACTGAAAGTAAATCGGTTTAAGGTAGACAATTTATCTTAAATATTTATTTTTAGATCGGAGACGTAGTAAAAGAAAATTCTGATCGGACCATAGACCTCATAGATCTGCTAAAGGAGAGTGATGTGGAAAATAAATAACTACAATTAACTTATTCGGGAAGATCGGATACGAGCTAACACGCCTCCTGAAATTAATCAGGCAATCGATATATTCCAAGATCTGACGGTACCCCGGACGTTTCTCTTCTAGTTTTATTCTTAGATATTATTATATAAATACAGCCCATAATTTATTCTGTCGAACGATATTTATTGCCTAATGATATTTGTTTTTCAATCTTTGGGGGAGTTGAAACGACTACTGGCGTACGGAATCTTGACAACAGTATAGACTTAACCAATGTATGGCTCAGGGATATTCTGAGCCAGTTGAAATGGCAGAACAAAGAAAGTGCATATCAGGCATTAAGGGGTACATTGCACGCGATCAGAGACAGGCTTCCGGCAGAAGAAGCGGTTGATCTTGCTTCACAGTTTCCCCTTATAATTAAAGGAATGTATTATGATGGCTGGACTCTCAGGGATAAGCCCGAGAAATTCAAAAAAGAGGAGTTTGCAAGAAGGGTGCACGCACAGTTTGAGTTCGATGACAATGTAAACCCGGCTGAAGTTATTCGAGCTGTCCTGCGGGTTATGTACAGGCACATGGGAGAAGGCGAACTTCGGGATGTAAAATTCAATATGCCAAAAGAGATTCAGGAATGGTTTCCGGAAGAGATCGCGCCGAAAGGATGAAAAAGCGTGAATTTACGGGAGTTTTTCCCGGGATCCCTTAACCTCCTTATCTATTTCGGGTTTTTCTTCTTCCTTCTCTTTCTTTTAAAAATCTCTTTCATTTAATTCCTTAAAAACTTTCTCTCGTTGTTTCTTTTTCAAAAGGATTATATCATATAAATCCTAACTATGTTCAACTTTTCATTGTTACAAATCCGAATAATTGTGTTAAGCCCTATAGAGAGTGAGGTTTTAAAAATGACAGAAAAACTCGGAATTCTGGCCATAGGCCACGGGAGCAAGCTGCCTTTCAATAAGGAAGTCGTCACTCAGATCGCAGAGTATATAGCACGGAAACACTCGGATGTCGTTGTCAGAGCCGGCTTTATGGAAAACAGTGAGCCAACCCTTGAAGAGGCAATTGAAGGCTTTTCAGGTACCGGAGTGACAAAAGTTGCAGCAGTACCTGTTTTCCTGGCGTCTGGAGTTCATATCACAAAGGATATCCCCAAGATACTGAGCCTGGATGAAAATGGCTGCGGTACTCTGGAGATTGACGGAAAAACCGTTCCCCTGTGTTATGCAAACCCTCTCGGGGCTGATGAGCTTATCGCTGACCTTGTGTTCAAAAGGGTTCAGGAAGCCCTTTAAATTCACACCTGAGGTCCGGTATTATCATGGACCTGTATCGGAAGAAGTTCGCCGTTCTCGACCTGACTCACGGCGGCATTTCTATCGCAAAAAGCCTTGCAGCCGCTGGAAACGAAGTAACCGGTATAGATGTCTACAGGACAGTTAAGCCTGAAACGCTGCTTGAACTTAAGGAGAAGCACGGAATACAGAGTTCAAAAGTTCCTCTTCCTGCTTCCGGTTTTGAGATTATTGTAGCGCCTGTGCACCTTGATTCTGCCTATCCGATGCTCGTAGAAGCCAGGGAACAGAAAAAAAATATCCTTTCGCACCATGAAATTGTTGGAGAAATTCTCAAAGGCGATCCAAGACTTTCAGGCATAAAAACGGTAGAGGTTACCGGCATAAAAGCAAAAACAAGTACCGCATCCCTCTTGGCCTATATGCTTTCCAGGCAGTTTGAAGTAGTGCTGCACACTTCACGGGGGCTCGAATACTGGAAAGCGGGGACTTCTTCCCTTATACACAGGGGCCTTAGCATAACTCCTGGAAGCATTCTGGTGGCAGTTGAGAAAACTTTCGAGGCCGGACTCAGGCCGGGTTTTTTTATCTTCGAGATCTCGATAGGAGGCACAGGCACTGCTGACTTGGGAATTCTTACAACCCTTTCCCCAGACTACGGGATTGCAAACAATACAGCCCTTGCAAGCGAGGCAAAAATCCAGCTTGTTAAGCACGCAAAACCCGGAAGTACCCTGTTAATTAATGCAGGAGCCGAAAAAGCCCTTAAAGCTGCAAAAACGGATCAAACAAAAGTTCTAACCTTCAAAGACCCGTTCAGTGATCAGTTTTCCGGAATCCTAGGTCAGGTAGCCGACTTTGTGCTGGAAACCAGACCCAGGACTTCAGCCCTATTGGATCCCTCAGAGTTGTCAATGCATTCAGGTTTACCAGGGTCGGGCGGTCTATCAGGTTCATCAAGGTCAACCGGTCTATCAAGTTCATCAATGCCAGAAGGCTCACCCGAGATTCAGGCTTTTCCGAGGTCTTCATGTTCTAGCATTCAATTTTTGCACATGGGAAAGGAAATTTTTTCAGCTTTCCTGCGCCCAGGATATAATATTTCGGCTTACAGGACTGCCTTTGTCGCCGCGTCGGCAGCCGCCCTCGAACTTGGAATAGAACACGAAGATGTTATTTCGGCAATTGAGGGATTTGAAGGACTTTCAGGCAGAATGCAGGAAAAGGAAGTGAATGACATTTCCCTGATAGACAATTCCAACTCCGGCATGGACATCCTCTCGGCCGAGAAAGCCCTTGAATACGCTCTCCTTAAGAAAAAGGACGAAAAAAAGGAAGGTATTATACTCGTGCTTGGAGAAGAAGCTTCTCAGGTCTGTGAAGGGCTGCCTCCTGAACTCGTGCGGAGCTTTATAGAAAAGTTCGGAAAAAAATGCAGGCAGATTATCCTGGTAGGAGAACGGATGAAGGCAGTAAATGGGAAAAACATTTCTTATGCACGAAATCTTCCTGAAGGGCTTTCAAAAGCCTCTGAATTTGCAGGAGGCGACGATATAATACTCTCTTCGGTAAAATGCTTCCGTTAAAATTGTATTAAAATTGTATAAGAAGGCTCCTCACTGAGGAATATCATTGAGGAATTGTTTAAGAATTCCCAGGCAATTCCGGCTAATTCCCGGGCAATTAAGAGAATTACTCAGAAATTTCTGCCCAGAATAACAATCTCGAATATACAATTTGGATCTGAGCCTATCTGGATACAGGCTAAGCTCAGGCTTCAGGTCTTTCGCTGAAATTTTTATGATAAAGTTTTATACAGGCTCTTCCAATCTGTATTCGTTTCCATTACTCGCTTTAATTTCAACTGATCGTATTTCCCAACCCCACTTGCGGTACACGCGGTAGTTAATATCATGAGGAATACAAAAATTTTCAGGGAAATGCATTCTATCATTCTTATCAGTATCCTTATCATCTAAATAAGAGGATTTGTCATGGCTGGAAAAGAGATTTCAATCATTCATCCCCGCCCAAGTTCCATAGTTGCGGCCCTTTACACTTTGAGAGACTTAAATGTCGATGTCGCGATCCTGCATGGGCCTCCCGGATGTTCCTTTAAACATGCAAGGCTGCTCGAAGAGGATGGTATACATGTCGTTACCACAGGCCTTGACGAAAACGGTTTCGTATTCGGAGGGCATGACAGGCTTGTACAGCTTATCAACAAATCTGTAGAACTTTTTAACCCTAAAGTTATCGGGGTTGTAGGAACCTGCGCCAGCATGATTATCGGGGAAGAAATGCACGAAGCCGTGCTCGAGGCAAATCCCGATGTCCCTGTAATCGAAGTTGAGGTGCACGCAGGCTATCACAATAATACAAAAGGAGTGCTCTTTGCCCTGGAATCCGCACTTGATGCAGGGATCATTGACCACAAAGAGTTCGAGCGCCAGGAATACCTCCTTGCAAAAGCTACAGATGTGGAAAAAAAGTTTGGGGCTGCAAGCAGAGAATACCTTGCGCCCTCCCGCGGAGATGTCAAATATAAAGCCGCAAAGCGTGTAATTCAACTCCTCAGAGAAGGCAAGAAGGGCATTGTCATCATGAATGCCAAAAAAGAAACCGGTTACATGTTTGCAGACATTACCCTTGCAGTCAATGAAGTTGCAGAAGCTCTCGGGAAAAAAGAAAATCTTGTCAACATGGCAAATATCGACCCAACTCTCGGGCTTCCCAGAGTAAGGCAGCATGCAGAGTACATAATGAGAGACCTCAAAGCACATGGGATTGAGGTGCATGAAATCATTGGCGGCATGGATGAGTACCCGGTCGCAGGCGAGAAAGTCAGCGAATTGATAAAGGAAAAATACAGTGATTTCGACTTTGCGGTCATTTCGGGTGTCCCGCATGCAATCCCTATGGAGCACATAAGGAATATGGAACTGATTTCGATTACTAACGGCCCAAGACAGGTTCTGCCCTTAAAAGAGATGGGGCATGAATATGTGCTGGTAGAAATTGACCTCCACCCGAAAACGCTGGGCGTGAGTGAGATTGTGGAATCCGAGTTTGGAGCTACCTTAAGGGAAGTTGTAAAGGAAGCCTGAGCAAGAAGAGCCAGGATAAATCAGGAGGAAAATCCTTTGAAAAACCAGAAGATCATAGCGATCTACGGGAAAGGCGGCATAGGCAAATCAAGTACGGCTTCAAACGTTGCTGCCGCCTGCGCTGAGGCAGGAAAGAAGGTCATGATAATAGGCTGCGATCCTAAAAGCGACTCATCAATCACCCTGCTTGGAGGCAGGAGAATTCCAACCATTCTCGACCTCCTGCGTGAAGGTGCGGATGTAAAGGAAGAAGATGTAGTCTTTGAAGGATATTCAGGCGTCAAATGCGTGGAAGCAGGTGGCCCCGAACCCGGCATAGGGTGTGCAGGGCGAGGAATTATTGTTGCCATCCAGAAATTGAAAAGCATTTCAGGAGATCTCTTAAAAGAGCAGGATTTGATCATTTACGATGTACCCGGAGACATAGTCTGCGGAGGATTTGTTGCCCCTGTCAGGAAAGGGTTCGTAAATGAGGTTTATGTCCTGACCTCAGGAGAGTACATGCCCCTTTATGCAGCAAATAATATCTGCAAAGGTCTGTCGAAGATAGGAATGCCGCTTAGCGGGGTAATCTGTAATTCAAGAAATGTGAGCAGGGAAGAGGAGATCGTTTCAAAGTTTTCTGAGGAGATCGGCAGTAAGCTTATGGCTTTTATCCCAAAGAGGCAGGCAGTTCAGGATTGTGAAAGGGAAGGTTACTCGGTAATGGAAAAAGCACCCGACTCCGATATTGCGGAGATCTATCGCGAACTTGGGAAAGCAATCCTTGAAAATAAGAAAAGAGTTACAGCCGATTCCCTGAGTGATGAGCGGTTGAGGGAATTGACAAAGTGAGCCAGGGCGACAATGGCTGACTAAACGGACAGAATAAGCCGCGACGATTAAGCTGTGATATAATCTGCAGTACGATAAACTGCAAAAGTAAATTGACCACATAACCATCGTGCAAAACAAATCAGGGGTATCAAAAAATGCTTAATGACAATCCAGCCTTAACAGGGAATATTCCAAGGGTCCTCGTTTCCGCAGACCGTTCTTCTTCAGGCAAGACTACAGTCTCTATGGGTCTGATGGCTGCTCTCGTTTCAAGGGGATACAGAGTCCAGCCCTTTAAGGTCGCCCTGGACTATATCGACCCGAGTTATCACACTGAAATAACTGGCAGGTTCTGTCGGAACCTTGACGGCTACCTTATGGATGAAAATGGAATTCTGGATGTCTATACCCATGCCTGTGAGGCCGGTGAGAAGGCGGATATTGCGATTATTGAAGGGGTTCGCGGGCTTTACGAAGGTTTTGAAAGTTTAAGTGACCTTGGAAGCACTGCCCAGATTGCAAAGATCCTTAAATGTCCTGTAATCTTTGTAATCAATGCCCGGAGCATTACCCGTTCGAGTGCTGCCCTTGTCAATGGATACAGGAACTTTGACCCTGATGTGGAAATTGCAGGAGTCATCCTTAATAACATTGGAAGCCCACGCCATGCCGAAAAAGCAAAAGAGGCAATCGAGTATTACACAGGCATTCCGGTTATAGGAATTATTCCAAGAGATCCCGCAATGCAGATTTCCATGCGCCATCTCGGGCTTATGCCAGCTCTCGAAGGTCGAAGGCGGCTCGGGGACGGAGAGTTTGAAGCCCGCCTCCACGGGATTGAAGAAATCATCAATAAAGGAATTGACGTAGACCGCTTTATAGAAATCGCAAAAAGCGCAAAGCCCCTGAAAAGTCCTGAAAATAGTGTTTTTTCTTCGGTCTCCTGTGACGGAATATACAGGCTAAAGATAGGGGTTGCCCTTGATGAGGCTTTCAACTTCTATTATCGCGATAACATCGATCTCCTGAAACTTGCAGGCGCAGAAATTGTTTACTTTAGCCCTGTTAAAGACCCCTTACTTCCCGAGGTTGACGGGCTCTATATCGGGGGAGGTTATCCCGAACTCTTTGCAGCCGAACTTGAAGCTAACGAGTCCATGCGTCAGGATATCAAAAAGGCGTCTGCTGCAGGCATGCCTATTTATGCCGAGTGTGGGGGGCTTATGTACCTTACGGAAAAAATAAGCACAGGCATCCCCGGAAAAGGCACCTATCACGATGCCTCAATGCCGGAGTCTACATATTCAATGGTAGGGGCTCTCCCAGGACGTACTATAATGGGACAAACAAGAGTGGTCAGCTACAATATCGGAACCCTTAATAAGGACTGCCTTCTCGGGAAAAAAGGCAACAGCTTCAAGGGGCACGAATTCCACCATTCTGAAATAAGGGAAATTCCTGAGGATGCTGAATTTGCAATAACCCTATCAAGGGGAACAGGCATAAAGGACGATAGGGACGGGCTGATTTCTGGAAATACCCTTGGTTCTTATGCCCACCTGCACGGAGTAGCGTACAGGGAGCTTGCGAGCTCACTTGTAGAGGCTGCAAGAAAGTTTCGGGAATCCAGGCTGCTTCCATGATATGTGCAGGCTCCTTCCTTAGTGTATGCAAACCCTACCCTTCTACATGCAGGTCGAAAAAGCAATATTATATTAATCGATTATAACAGATTAGATTGCAACAGATTAATCACGACAAACTGGATTTATAACAAATTATTTTAATA
>DATMYS010000137.1:0-5028 GCA_035560835.1 Methanosarcina sp. | reverse complement strand
CGGAAAAAGAAGATATTAGGCATTATTGCTCTATTGCAGGTCTTGATTACCCGTACTATGAGGAAATTATAGAGAATGCCTTTGAAAGCCACAACTGCAAGCTTTTTTACGAACCCAGAAGGTCCGTAAAAGAAAAACATAGGCCTGGAATCTTCCTCAATTCTCCGCTTTATCACTTCAAACAGGCAGCTTTTCTGGTAAGTCTGGGACAATAAAATCGTCAAAAGCCCTCACAGGCTTTACCAGAGTTGAAAACAGGGCAATAAACGCCCTCCGTACACGCCGCGAAATGCAGTGGTTAACATGTCAAGCTGGCATCCACTAACTGCCTGTGGGCAATCGTCATGGTATCGACCTCCTCCGAAAGATTTGATTAAGCCGCAATTTGCAAAATTCTCTCCCGCTTGTCAACAGATTATGCCTGTCCTTTTTGTTCCTCCGTTTGCTCTCTGTGGAATGGTCAAGGAACCTGAGGAAAGGCCCCCGGATTAGCTGGATTAGCATTTAGATTAATAAAGAACTGGAGATAATCTTTGGCGGCTTGCGTCATTTCATCAGGATTCATCTGGCCTGGTGCTCCCGCTCCATAATAGTTATTGTATGGGCCATTTGCAGGAGCTATCCCTCGGTTTTCAATAATAATGAGGTTACTGGTGCCGGGTCTTTCTGGCACATCTGTTTGATTACCCATTGAGGCAACACTTTCAAAAAGTCCCGTACGGCTGCTTCTTTGGAACCACCAAAGATTTTCATTCTGCCTTAACCAGGTATCAATATTACCAATAGACAGAAAATCGACAGGTGGATTACCAGAAATGCCTCGCAACCATGCTCCAATAGTAAGGGATTGTATGACTGGAAGACTAAATCCTGGTGGCTGATAATTGCGTATCAGCGCAACATTTGGGCCAAAAGCTACGTCATAATGCCCTCCTCCATGTTGATTTGGAATAAGCTGGACGGAATTTGCGGCATGAACGACTGCATCGATTAATGCCTGTCCGCTATTATTGGAAAGGGAGGTTCGCTGATTTGGAGGTAGTTGCATAAACATTGCGGCGAAATCTGTTCTGCCTAACAACGGCAAAGAATATTTTAACCAATTAGGTTGGCAGGCGGAAAGCATTTTTACATACAAAATAAGTTGGGCTAAAAAACCAACAACCCTTTGAGTATTACCTCCCCCTACAAAAAAGGCTTGCGCAGCTGGTAATAAATGAGGGCTAACCGCTAAACGATTAACTGCGGTTTGAGCTAGTGAAGGCGCGATTCCCATCACGATCGATTGAGGGCCGGGGATGTTTGTTCCCCTCATCAGTTCTCTTGACCGGTTTCGATTGGCCGTTTCTGCAGCACCTTCCGCAGGAACATTACTACCAAAATATTCCATGAATTTGGGTATATCCTCTAAAGAAACCCCTTGTGTCGCCTGTATTTTAAACATCCCTCTGCTATGCCCCCGTGAGAGTAAGACCCCCGCCTCACTAAAATTGTGTTCATTAGCTTGGACAAACCGTCCCTCTGTTTCATCCCTTCCATGGAAAGGTCCAATTATAGCCATTACATGTCTGATATCAGCCATTGTATCTATCAAATTACCCAAGCCAGCTGGTGTCGGAGGGAATGGATCCGTCACAAATTCCAAGGTAGGTTGATCGGCACCTAAAGTATCATCAGCTTGTAATTCATAATTAGGTCCACGGTGGAGTACTTCTTTCCTTTTGGCCGGACGATAACTCCAACCCAAATATGTGGATTTCCACGCTCTCCACTGATTCTCTTCAAATTCAAATCCAACTCTTCTTTGGATAATCGCATTACTTAGAGATACTCTTTGAAAAGATGGAAAAAGGAACGCTGCTCTTTTTCTCCGCTGCAACGACCTTGCACTCGTCGCGACTTGTTCGCTCCGTATGATCTGCAAGGCTTTCGCGCCCATCACATCCGCTTCGCGCTCCAAGGCGGAATCATTGTTGATCGACACCCCCTTGGCCTGCATCGTCGGCTCCACTCTCCCCTGCTTCTGCTGCACCACATGCCATGCCTCATGAGGCAAGTGCCTCTCCTGTCCCGGAGCTACATGAATATTTGTCCCCTGAGTATACGCCAAAGCCCCGACCTCAGCAGGTTTGGACGAATTATAATGCACCCTCACATCACTCATATCCATTCCAGACAAGTTCTCCACGCCAGCCTTGAGTTTATCCGGGATCCCAGTATTATTCTCCCTCTTTGTCTGAAGAGGCTCTTCTTCTTCTGGGGTTTCTTGGCGCTGGATGGTTCCTATCATTTTTCCTTGCAGCGGTTCCTCTTCTTCTGGTTTCTCCTGTTTCTGCACAACGGATTTTATTTGAAGCTTTTCTCCCTCTTCAGGTTCCTGTCGCTGAATGGGTTCGATTAGCTTTCCTTGTAGCGTGCCCTCCTCTTCTGGAATTTCCTGCCTTTGCATACATGAAGGGCATGTTACTTGCCCAGGATTATTTTCAAACTTGCCTTGAAGAGGTTCATCTTCCTCTGGAATCTCTTGACGTTGAACAGTTTCTGTTATCTTTCCCTGCAATGGTTCTTCTTCATCAGGTATTTCTTGCCGTTGAACCAGTTCTTGACGTTGAATAGGTGGTGCCTGTTTAGCTGTCGAAGGAATCAGCCCGATTTCAGAGAACAACCTACCAACTGCCCTATTTCCAATAGTACGCTGGAGCTGCATGACATCAGCATGAGTAAGGGATTTTGGATTGATTCTGGCACGCTGGATGATAGCCATTGGATTTGAGATAGGAGTCTGGATTATGGGAGGTGCTTGCTTTTGAAAAGTAGTTTTTGATTCTATGGATTGCTGCGTTTGCTGATGCTCTGGCATGATAGACATCCCTGTGGAAGATGACTGTATAATTCTTCAAAAAATTGATAATATGAATTTGTGTCACAACATAAAATACTCTCTGTTTTGACTAAATTTCTTTGAATAGATTGTTATTGAGGGATAGAACTGAGCTTTCGTATGTAGTTTTTAAGGAAATGCCTAGCTATTTACACCCAATACCTATTTAAAGGGTTTAAAAGTTAAGAATAAAGGAATGTTCGAGAGTACTCAGGATTACGGACGGTGTTATTAAAGATTATTAAAGGCGCGAGGAAGGATTAAAAATCTGGGAAAATAAATGAAAGCTGTCAAAAAAAGAGAAAGTGTCTTTTTCAAATTTCTCCAAGCTCCCAGCCCAGATGCTCTTTTATAACCGTGTATGCCATTGCAGGCGGGATAATTCCGATATCAGTTACGATCATGTCTATGTATTCGGCGGGAGTGAAGTCAAAAGCCGGATTTTTTACCTTCACGTGAGATAGCTCTGAAATAACCGCGGGGTCTACTATTTCATCTGCAGCTCTTTCTTCGATTTCTATGGGGTTTCCTACAATCGTGCTCGGGCTAAACTTGAAAGTTTCGGCAGCGGCCATAAAACTTTTTCTGGCTTCGTGGGCGGCAAGCGCAAGCTGGGAGGTTCCAATCTTATTTACCAGAGCACCATTAGCTGCAATGGCGTCAGCCCCGACAACGACCTTATCCACTTCTTTCATGTAGTAGCGCACCGCAGAATCTACGATCAGGGTTGTGGGAATCCCAAAGTCATTAAGGTGGCGGATTGTCAATAAGCCCTGGCGCCTGGGGCGGCTTTCGGTAGCAATTACCGAGATGTCCTTTCCGTCTTCAAAGGCTGTGGTGATAATAGAAAGAGCAGCATGGGAGTTACAGTGGGTCATAATAACGTCTCCGTCCTGGATTCTTCTTGACCCGATTTTTCCGATTTTTTCAAGGGCTCTGTCAGCTCTTTCGATAAAGAGGTTTGCGTTTTTAATGATTTCCTGCCTTGCTTCCTCCACGTTTGTTGCAGAATACTTTGAAGAGAGTTTTACGGCATTCGGAAGGGAAACGGCGGTCGGGCGAGTATTGATTAGAAAATTTGAAACTTCTTTTACTCTGGCACTGAATTCTTCTATTGAAACTACGTCCAGCCCTGCGGCATAGTCCCTGATAGCTTCGGCAGCAGCTTTTGCAATCCTGCCTGCGCCCCGAATCTCCATTGTCTGGATTTTTTCTGCGGTTTCCTGAACTTTTTGCATAGTATACGGGATGGCGAGGGTGCAATTTATAACTATCTTCCAGCTGTTCCGGGGCTGCCCTAAAAGATTTTAGATTTCCGTAATTTTCTCCGAGATTTTTATATAGTAAGCAAAAAGGTCTTCTCCCCATTTAATAGCCTGAGGGTCAAAGCACAGGACATCTTCTTTATGATCGTAAGTGCCGTCCGAAAAAGGCAGAGTAAGAGAAAGGAATATCTCGGTAACTACATAGGCCAGTTCTATTTTTTTGTCGTAAACGTAGAAACTGGCATTCTCAAATTTAAGAAATTCACTCATTTCTGCTCTGTACTCTTCTTTTATCCTCTTATAAATAGGGCGAGTTACAAGAAGAGAAACGTCTACTCCATTTTTTGCAAAACCAAGGAAAAGAGATGGATAAAGTGGGTGAAAAACCGAAGCAATACCACTGATTTTTTTTGACTTCATAAGGTTTTCCACAAATTCTCTATGAGGCTCAAAGAGGCGCGTCCTGTCGGGAGGTTCGGAAAATGTGCAGTTAGCCAACTCTCCTATTCTTTCCCGCAAAGGGTCGGGTATGGACTCAACTGCGTGGTTTGCCCAGTATTCATATTTGCTTCCGAAGACATTTAAGACATCTACCATTGGCTTCATTCTGCCAGCTATCGCTATCCCAAGAGGAGCCAGGCTGTAGACGTCGCCTGTTTTTGAAATCAAGGAGCTTTCCCTCAGCTTTTTTAGTTGAGGGAGAATTGCTACCAGACCTACATTCAGGTTTTCTTTAATCTCTGAAATCGACTTTGGCCCATCCTTCAAAAATAAAAGAAGATCTTTCCTTTTTTCGGAAAGGAAAATCAATTCGAGAAGTGGGCTGTTCATGATTTTGTTGTATATACATATATTTGATAAATATCTTCCTCATTTTTTAAC
>DATMYS010000136.1:0-2792 GCA_035560835.1 Methanosarcina sp. | reverse complement strand
TTATTATCGGATATTCTTTTTGAGTGGGGTGACCGCCCAGAACTAATATTATAAAAACGTAAAATAGAAGTAACTGTACAAACACCTGAATTGAAGGTGAGATTCAGGATTTCCCTTGTTTGGCTCGCTACCTTCCTATTTTCTTACCTTTTCCGGTACATTTGCATTTTCAGTATTTTATTGTATTTCCATTTTTACTTGGAAATAAAATTTGTATGCTTGCTTCTAAATTAAGCCTTAAGCCTTTATTTTTCAGATTTTATCTTTTCCGGAAAACACTTCAGAAAGCTCAGGATTTTTGACATCTGTACGGGCTTGCTGTCCCTCAGGAGGAAACCATGTAGAACTGGATCCAGGGGTTTCTGTGAAAATATTTCCTTCATTCTCGCTACCTTTTGACTCTATTTTCTTTTGATTCTATATTAACTAGTCGGCTTACGGTAGCTTATTACCGGGTTAGTATATTTAACATTTTCCCATGCTATTGAACATTCATACCTTTGAGGCTCTTAAAAGACAGGTTTCAGGTCCACAGTTTTAGATTTCAGTTTCTCTGTAGAATTAAATTCCGTTAAGGTTTTCTAAAAGAGAAAGAATTCAGCTTTGAGCCTTTCGGTCAGTTGCTCTGAGTTTATGCATCTAAAACAGGCAGTTTTTCCTTTTTGACCTTCACATATATCTTTTTGCCTAATTTTCTGTAAACCCCAGCTTCTCGAGTTCGCTTTTAGGTTTGATGTCCATTGCATCCCTCCTGCACTATTATTGTTCAAGCGGTATCATCAAGCTTCTTCAGCGTTGTAAGCATTATTTGCAGGCTTTCCTTGTATGCAAGAATGTCCTCTTCATCCAGCTTTCTGAGAACTTCAGAGACATTTTCTTCAAGTACCCCCATGAACCATTCCCTATAAGCTTTTCCCTTTTCGGTGAGAGAAATAAGGGTTTTTCTCCGATCCTCGGGGTCTCTTTTCCTGCAGACAAGCCCTTCTCTTTCCAGAGCATCTATCATGCTTGTCAAGCTTCCCTTCTGAAGATCAAGACATTTTCCCAGGGTTGTAGGCATAATATTGTCTATTGACCCAATAATCATAATCGCTCGATTTTGATTTTTATTGAGGTTATATGGACTGTCCCCTGTTTTGTGAAATATTTTGGCAAAATTTTTTTGAAACAGATTAATTATCTCAAACTGGAGTTTTACTGTTTCTTTTATTTTTTCTTCCTTCATTGGTATCATAGCCAGGGTTTTTTGCAGTCATGATTTTGCAGTCAATATTCGGATGGTAAAGGCAAGACAGTAGCTATTAGATGTCTTTTTGCGAGACATCCCTATCCAGTAGATTTGTTTGCGAGGTGTTTCTTAGTTGAATCTGCTGGTCTTAATAGCTTCACTGGTTTTATTGAGCTTGATTGGGTTTTAATTATACCTTATCATCCGAATTATGACCGTTTTTAATCTTACTATTCACTTTCTTACTGTTAGATTTCAAACTAAAAATGAATCTGTTTTATTTATATTTTATGATTTGACAATTAAGGTATATCTAAGCATTAGGCGTCCTTGTGTAATCAAAATTTTCGTGGTTTCACATTCGTTAACACTCAACTTTTTCCTGTAATATCCAAATCTTGTAAAATCTCCAGAAAAGAATTAAGGAGAAGTCATTAATAAAAGCCTTAAAACCTGGTTTGGTCTTATTTCTCTCACTCTTGTGTTTTTGCTCGTTTATCTATAATCTCTTTGTTTTCGGCTTTCTAGGGTGGCTGATCTATCACAAGGAAGAAAAGGGGAGAGTTTTCTCCATTTTCCAGATGCTGAATTTCGTTTGCATGAATAGGTATGAGTTTTTCCTTTATTGAAAGACGGTACATCGTCAATGTAAACCGTTCCAGTATCTTCAAGGAGGTAATAGGTTTCCGGGTTTGAAAGCCTGTGTGAAAGGCTCTTTTCTCCGGAATTCTGAAGAACGACGCTGAATAAAGTAGGGCAGCAAAGCTTGCGTGTTTAATAATGAAATATACAACAAAAAGAAGCTGTAAAAACACTTGATAACCTATTCCCACACAGGAATACGCAGATACTTTCCTTTCAGCACTTACCTCCTACTGCCCTCTCTTTTATCACACACTTCAAATACATCTGCGCCCACACAAAAGCAATCATTGAACCGATCACAGTACCTATAACCAGCCCCCACCATACCCCGAGCAATCCCCAGTCGAATCCGAAAGCAAAAAGTAAGGAAAAGGAGATAGTCATAACCAGGCTCCGCAAAAGGGTGGCAGCAAGGGCACTTGTGCCTTTTCCTGCTTCCTGAAAGAGAGATCCTGAGAACATTCCGAAGGCGGCAACTGGATAGAAAACCGTCATAATTTTAAGGAGCCTCGTCAGTTCAGGAGCAATGAGAGCTGCATTTTCGGTCTGTGTAAAGACGGCAGCAATATATGGAGCAAAAAAGTATACTGCGGCAGCAATTACTGTTTCTATGAGAAAACCGACTTTGAGTGAATAGATAAGGGGGTATCCTGTACTTTTTTGAAGGACTCTTTCTTTTTCTCCTCCCCTATCCCATGAGTAGTCATCGGTATCTTCGCTTCCTACTAATGGTTCCCCGCTCATTTCTCCCGCCGTTTTTCTCCAGTTGCTTTAAACTTATTGTTTTTTGTCTGTTCTTTTCTGTCCTCTTCTGCCTTTAACGTTTCCTTATATGCCAAATTCTATTAGTTTTTATCCAGGTGAACTATAAGGAAACATATTGTCGATAGGAAAATATATAGTTATGAGTGAGAGCAAG
>DATMYS010000135.1:0-4234 GCA_035560835.1 Methanosarcina sp. | reverse complement strand
CTAATTTTCTCTAAAACTTAAATTAAACCTCAAAGACTCCTGAAAACGCTTCCTGAAGATACTGGCATGTTTCTTTCAGTCGAATACCCCGCTAGCTTGCTGCGGGGTGCGCCAGCGCAACTTTGATTTTTTTCACTTTTTACTTTGTCTTCTTGCTTTGTTATTTTGTTTTACTCTTTTACTTTGCCTGCTTGTTTTTCCATTTACTACTTTCTAATACAATTTTTTTTCTTGGTGTTCATCTTCAGTTTGTAGATTCCCAAACAATCATATAGCATAAAACCTAGATTATATTAGTCAATCTGGGCATGGGGATTTCGGTTTTCCGAAGGTGATTACTTGTCTTTGATGGGAACCCTGAAAATTTCGATATGCCTCAAAGGGTTAGAAGACTATAAGTTATCGATCTGAAAGATCAGTAGCATACGAGAATGTCGTAGAGAACTCAAAAGGTTAAAAACTTACAAATTGAAGCTTAACATGGGGAGATAATTATGAATGAGATGACACTTAAGGAGAGACTTTTAAACGCTCTCGAAGGCAAAGAAGTTGATAAAGTACCGGTCTGTTCTGTAACCCAGACAGGAATCGTTGAATTAATGGATGAAGTGGGGGCCCCCTGGCCAGAGGCTCATTCTGACCCTGAACAAATGGCAAAGCTCGCGATTGCAAACTATGAACTCAGTGGGCTTGAAGCTGTAAGAGTTCCATATTGCCTGACTGTACTTGCCGAGGCTATGGGCTGTGAGGTTAATATGGGCACCAAAAACAGGCAGCCGTCAGTTACTGCACATCCATACACCAAAGATCTGGAGGGCATGGAAATGCCTGAGAATCTGCTTGACATGGGCAGGATCCATGCTGTACTTGATGGAATCAAAATCATAAGGGAAAGAGTAGGACCAGATGTACCTATTATAGGAGGACTGGAAGGACCAGTTACTCTTGCTTCCGATCTGGCAAGTGTAAAGTCCTTTATGAAATGGTCTATTAAAAAACCCGATCTGTTACATCAGGTACTTGATTTTGCAACCGATGCCACAATAGCGTATGCGAATTCAATGGTTATTGCAGGAGCGGATATCATCTCAGTTGCCGATCCTGTAGCATCTCCTGACCTGATGAGTCCAGATTCTTTTAAAAATGAACTCCAGTCAAGACTGCAGAAGTTTTCCTCAAACGTAAATTCGGTTACGGTCCTGCATATCTGTGGAAGTGTGGGCCCGATCCTTGATTATATGGCAGATTGTGGTTTCGAAGGTTTGAGCGTTGAAGAGAAAGTTGGCAGTATTAAGAAGGCTAAGGAAGTGCTTGGGGATAGGGCAAGGCTCGTAGGAAATATCTCAAGTCCCTTTGTTCTGCTTCCGGGTCCGATCGATAAGATAAAAGAAGAATCCAAAAAAGCTATTTCCGAAGGTGTAGATGTACTGGCGCCTGGCTGCGGAATTGCACCTATGACTCCACTTTCCCACATCAAAGCCATGGTCGAGGCAAGAGACGAATACTACGCTTGAAGATTTACATAAAAAACGGATTTAACTGTTTTAACTAATTTTAATTTTTTGATTTTTTCAATTACCCCTGCAAAGCTATTTGGTCGGCGTGATCACATCCCTTTTTTGAAAAGGCTTGCTCGCAAACCTTTTTAAAAAACTGCTTTCCCGCAAGCGAAAACCCTTAGCGACGTTTGAGTTTGATAACCTTATCCCCAACCCCTCTCCGGCGTGATCAACCGGCGCAACGGTTGCAGCTAAGCGGTTTAGGTTCAATGGTTGTCTCAAAAAAGAAAATGGGAAGAACTTGCCCTGATTAGAGGCCGTAGTTTTCCGGCTTGAAGACTTTGACTTCTTCTTTATATTTTGTAAGGCAGTCACTCATAAACTGCTCTTTGTCGTCAGTAAGGCCCTCAAAAGCGGCTTTTGCATCTGCAAGAGCTTTTGCTTCGAATCTGGAGAGTTCAAGTTTCTTCCTCGCTCCTTCCTCTACGATGTTAATACATTCGACTGCAGCATTTTTGGCACGAAGATATATATCATTTCCGTCTTTTGCAATTGCCTGCCCGACTCTATAGGCGTTCGGGTATGCGAGTACATAGCCCTGTGCATCTCTGTACAGGTCGGAAGCCATGAACATGTCTCTCAGGATTTTTTCGTTGCCGGATTGAAGAGCAACATTCATGAGGGCACAGTCATATGCAAGGGTCTCTGACCAGCACTGGACAGTTGTACCACCGAATTCACCATGGTATTCAACAGACTCGTTGGACCAGAGGTCACAGCACTGCATGACCAGGTTACCCATAAGATCGGAGTGGGCACAGGTTGAGGTTTTACCTTCCATTGTCATCGGCATACCGGTGATGGCTTTGACGATAACGTTTTCATATCCACAGTCCTTTCCAGGTCCTACTGCACCGGCTTCGTAAGCAACGAGAGATCTTGCAGCAGAAATCGACCTTGCAATGATTGCGAGTGTGTGAGCGAGGTTCTTGTCAAGTAGCCCGCCTGCAATGAACATTGCAGTGTTTGCCTGGGCACAGTCGGTGTCGCCGGATGCTATTACGTTATTCTTTTTTGCAACTGACGCAATGTCTTGCCAGATCATTTCCATGTCTATGCTACCGAGAACGCCTATACCGTAAAGTACTCCGGCCATATCGTTCCTGAGAATCGCATAGTCAAAGACTTCTTTCCCACCCATTGACTCAACTGCAAGCATGTCCGCACCATTCTGGGCACATTGTTCGAAGGCCTCCATAAAGGTGTTGTACTTGCCTCCTCCTCTGAGCTCGAGGAATTCCCTGCTCTCACGGATGTCACCAATGGTGTGGCGGAGGGCGCATTTTATCCCGTACTCATCATGGTAATCTTCCATGATAGTTTTCTGGGCATGTGCAACGGCTGCTCCCCAATCCGGGTGATTGGACATCTGCTGAACGTGTTCGGTTTCAAGCACGACAGCTGGAGCTCCTATTTGAACCATCCTTGCCATAATGTCGGTGGTGATTCTTTCATACTCTTTTATGAGCTTTTCTTTGGATGCGCCGGCTTCAGGTCTTGGGGCGTAGTTAACTTCGGGAGCCGTGTAACCGGCACCGATCTCAAGTCCCAGTCCGGTTTTTACTGGCTTGACGGCCTTTCCGAAAACCATATCATCCGCTTTTGCATAAGCCATTTTAGTACATCTTGTTACTGCCATCTACTCCGCCTCCTCAGTGTCTGTGGAATTTCTCCCTCAGTTTCACGATGTTATCCCCATTTGCCTTGATGAAATCGGCTATTTTCGCGGCATCAGCTGCTTCTTCACCGTACACTCCAAGTTCATACTGGGACACGAAGTCCTGGTTGACCGCACCGCCACCACATGCAAATGGAATCCTGTATCCTTTCTCCAGAAGCTTGTCGTTAACTTCCTTGAATGCATACATGGTTGTGGTCATAAGGGCAGTACCTGTCAGCATGAGGGGTTTTTCTCTCTCTACAGCCGCTATTACTTCGTCCACAGGAACATCTCTTCCAAGATCCACCACATCATAGCCAGCTGCTCTCAGTAGTGCGGCCACAATGTTCTTTCCAATGTCATGCACGTCGCCTTCTGCAACGTGACAGACAACTTTTCCTTTGGTTTCAGGTGCTTTTCCTGCTTTCTGCTTAACGTATTCGATGCCTTCCAGCATGGCATCAGCTGACATCATAACGTTTGGCAGGAAAATTACTCCCTCGTCATAAAGTCTGGTGACCACTCCCATTCCAATCATCAGTGCGTCATCGATAAGAGAGATAGGGTCCTTCCCGGAACTGATCGCCTTTTCCAGCCCTTCAACAACATCGTCCTCTTCGCCTTCAAAGATGGCTTTTGCAATTGGATAAATCATTGAATCCTTAGGGTAAAGTTCTTCTGCAGCATCTTCTGGTGTCATTTCCTTTTCTCTTTTTATATTGTAACGAACCAGAATACCACTGGGATCTATATCTATCAAATGTCTAACCTCCATTTTGGCATTTGAGGAGTAAATAATCCCTGATCGTTTACAGGGACAAAAACTGGGTTAAAAACCTAAATTCTCCTGAGATAGATCTTACCTTATTTCTTAATCTTATTTAGATACCTAATTTTCTCTATTTTTTTCATAGCAATAGCTAAATGAGATCCAAACAGGTGTAAAACCCAAAATTCTTCCCAATTTCTTAAAGGGACTCCTAACTCCCCTTAATTTAATTGGAATCCTTATTAT
>DATMYS010000134.1:0-4918 GCA_035560835.1 Methanosarcina sp. | reverse complement strand
CTTCTATTTTTTATTATTGATTAACAAATTGTTATTTTAAGTTTGATCATTGATAACAATGAATTTTAAGCTTAATAGATACTTCGGGTAAAATTATTCTTAGCTTTTTACAACTTAACCAAATACAAATGGGGTGGTATTATTAATGAGGCAATAGCTAGTTCTCAAGTTTACCCTAAACTTAGAGACATGGTTCAACTTAAGAAATTTGATGAGTATGCTTTGGTATGTGATTTCAGAATAAACCTATGTGACTTAATTCATCCTTCACAAGCTATGTTCTTATCCTTGTGTACAGGAGCATTTACTATACAACATCTTGAATATCTAATCAGTGAAGTTTACCAGCTTCCACTAGAGGAATCAAGTGAACTTGTAAAAGCATATCTGAATAAATCTTCTCCTTATATAGATCTGCTCCCTGAATCACATCCATGTGAATCTTTTAAATATGATCCAGAGATCTTTCTACAAAAAAGTACCGATGATTTTGATAAATATAATTTTCTTCCAGTTCCAAATCCTATTGGAATAAATATTAATCTAACGTTCCAATGCAATTTAAATTGTCGGTATTGCTATCAGACGAGATCGAACTCCGATGCGGAAAAACTGGACCTAGATAAATGTCTCATGCTAATAAGAGAAGCGGCAGAATTAGGTGTAGTTTATGTAGGCCTCACTGGTGGAGAACCTACTCTTTTTAACGGATGGACGATTCTACTTGAGGAAATTTTAAAATTAGGAATGATCCCACTTTTTACTACTAATGGTGTGGTTATAGGGGAAAATCCCGATACTGCTAATCATTTGAAAGAAATCGGGTTAAAAGAAATTGCAGTTAGTCTAGATGCTTCTAACCCTGAACTACATCATTACATTACCCGCTCTCATAATACGTATTCAAAAGTGAGAAACGCCATATCTTCTCTCGTCAACTCTGGAATAAACGTCTCAGTGAAATCTGTTCTCGTGAAGGAGAACATAAAAGATATTGAGAACCTTATCGATCTCTTAGTAAATCTGGGAGTTTCAGAAATAGGTATCACGAGTTGTGGATTAGGAGCCTGTGGATCTGATGCAAATAAAATTCCTCGGATAAACTCGGATGATATAGCTATAGTGTGGGAAAAAATTAAAGTGAAGAGTAAGCAGTATTCCGGAATTTGTAAGATATATCCACCTGAGGACAATTCGTGTATGCTTGATGAAAATGGTTGGTACCCATGTGGTGGTTTATACTTTGGAATGATCATTTTTCCCTCTGGAAAAGTAAGCATATGTGACAAATTGAGGGAAGATACACCGTTCGTCTACGGTGATGTATACAAAAACAGTATAAAATAAATATGGGAAAGTGAAGATCTTCGCCGGCTTCGTGAGCGGACAGAAGATATTAGCATTATAGATACTGACTGCTCTAAATGCAGTAAGCTAAAAATGTGCCATACAGGTTGCTTTGTTGATTCAAAGCAGCTTAAGGGCAACTATTATGCAAAATATCCACGCTGTGGTGGTCCTTTTTGAATCCAGGCTAATAATTGATTTTTTTAGGCTACGGAAATAATTTGTTGCAGATAAATTGACAGAGGCCACAGATATACATTTGCCAACTTAACTTATTTTTTAGTACAGTTTGGCTAGAATTCTATGCTCAAGACATTTTGAAAAAGGAGAGTGGTGAAATGGGAACTTTTATAACATCTTCAACATCTTCACACGACTATGTGAGAAGGGAAATTGGTGCATCAAATGATATCAAGATGAAACTCACTGCCCTGCGAAGTGAAGCGGATACAAAGGGATGGACCTTCAAAGTAGGCTATACGGCGGCAATGGACCATCCTATTGAGAAAATTACCGGCATGAAGCCACCTCAGAAGTGGCTGGAGAATGCAAAGATACAGAACAAAGTTGCACGTCAATTAGTAGAAGAAGGACCAAAGCAAGTATTCTTGGAGAATTGTGCAACTGATGTGGATAAGTTTGATTGGACAGACCACGATGGAGTTACACCTGTGAAGGACCAGGGTTATTGTGGTAGCTGCTGGGTCTTTACCACGCACGCAGCATTCGAAGGAAGCTATGCAATCCTGAACAAAGATCTGACGATCGACAGCGCGGAATAAGACACTCTCGACAACAGTGGACAAGGTGATTGTAATGGCGGCTGGTGGGCTTATCAGTACCTGATCGATACGGGATCGGCAAAAGAAGCTGACTATCCCTATCAAGTGAAGAAAGGGATATCCAAACCCGGGGTAAATCGACCTTACAAGGCTGTTGCCTGGGGCTATGTTGATAGTACAGCGGAAATACCTTCGGTTGATAAACTGAAGAAAGCGCTGTGTGAGTACGGACCACTTGGGATCACGGTCGCTGTTACGCCGGCCTTTCAAGCTTATATTGATGGGGTGTTCAACGAGAACTCCACAGATCAAGTAAACCATGCAGTCACGCTGGTGGGATGGGATGATGAAAAGCAAGCATGGAAGATCAAGAATTCATGGGGGACTGCCTGGGGAGAATCCGGCTTCATGTGGATAGCTTACAGCAGCAACAACGTTGGTTATGGTGCGTCCTGGGTGCAGGCCAAGCAAGGTGAGGTTCCATCCACGAGTGAGATTGAGTCGAGCCTAATTGCCTATGCTGAATTTTATCCATCTGACGAGTCTAAGATTGGTGACGATGAACTATTCCAGTCTGACATTAATAAGGGGTTCAATAAAAAAGACAATGTGTTGTCAGTGGACTTTACTCTGCCGAAGGAGATGTACGTGTCCATAGTGGCTGAAGGATCAGTGTTCATTGCTGAAGGGAATGCGCCTCAGACCTTCGCTACTGGTTTACACGAGAAGTCAACGTCGTTATTGATAAAGAAGGCATCTTACCGTGAGGGATCGTTCCAGGTAGCTAATCAACACGTTCCTATCCACACGTCTTTTGCAGTGAAGTTGCCAGCCGGAAAGTACACTTACTACTGGAAGATTTGGGTCGGTGGCTACACTATTGGGTTTGATGCTGGAACGCTCACTGTACTAGCCATTCCACTTTCTATGGGTGGAAATCTTTAATATATCGAAGCATAAGGAAAAAGTTCCAGAAGCTTTGCCCGAGGACATGTAGCAATCGTGGCTGTGAAAGAATATCAATAAAATTTACATGACATGACCGATTGTTCTTCAGAAGCCAAACAATGAATCATAGTACTGTCCCCACCTTGGTCAGTGTTGGTTCTATAAATGTTTGTGGAGAAAAACATTCAATGTGGCGCGCCGGGATGGTACCACCAAGGAGAAAGTATGTATGTCGGAAATTGTTATCGAGCAGGATGATCTGGGGCATATCATCGAGGCTGATCCGAGTGATGTGATTGTACTTCGTCTTGAAGAGAATCTGACCACCGGATATATGTGGGAGGTAGAGACCCAAGGCTCCGTAGTTGAGTTAATTGAGTCTACTCACGTCGAGAATAAAGGGATAGCAATGGGCTGCGCTGGAGTTCGAGTCCTACGCTTTGTGTTAAAGTCTGCAGGAAGCCAAGAAATCCACTTGAGATTGCGCAGGTCATGGGATCCACCATATAAGGCTTTGAAACACTTGGATGTTACGATTTGGGTGCGACAATCATAGGATGAAGGATAAAATAAGTTTTAACTCTATTAATTTTTTTCTTAATACTATATTGAACAAAGATAGAGGGGATAAATATGGATAAAGTAATGTCTGATAGAATAGCTAATGATCCGAATGCATTGAGACAACTAGCGAATGAATTACGCCAAAAAGCAAGTGTAGCAGAAGTGGCGGCGCAAATTGTAGAGAGACAGAATATTCAAGAAGGCGTTGGATTCAAAATGGAAGTTCACGCGGATATCACAAAAACTGCCAATAATAACCCTTCCAATCCAATTATTCTAAACGATTCAAATTTAGATAAAGTAATACTTGCCAATCAAATGCAGGATTTTGACCAAAGAGACAGCGATCATCATTTTGATAACTGTTGCTTTAAAGAAGGAGTGGAATATATTAATAAAGAGTGGAAAAAAGTTCAAGCACAAGCTGATAAATTGTCTGATGATGGATTAGCTGCTTTTGGCCGTTTACTTCATACTGTACAGGATTTCTATGCGCATTCTAATTGGGTGGAAATTCATCAATCCTATGATCCAATACCAGTTTGGAATCTTGATGTAAAAAATTTGCCATCCGGGATAATGAGTGGAACATGGCCTCTTGGATCTCCCAAAAAATGCAACAGTAATGTCCCATCACATTCAAAACTTAATAAGGATGATGAAACTTCTGAAGAAGGGCAGAAGGTTGTGGCTACCGGTCCAAATAAAGGTAAAACACTGTTCTATTTAGCACGTGAGACAGCTATTAGAGCGACCTTGATACAATTTGAACGACTGAATCAGTTAAGGAACAATTGAAAAACAACTTCAAGTTTTCACTCTGGAAATGGTTCTATACTCCGTTTCCAGAGTAATCACCAAAGACAATTCTGTCATAAATAATTAAAATTAAATTTTTTTCATTTTTTTCTATACTCAATAAAAACATCAAGTATAGCAATGTTTTAGACTGGAAGAATGCTGTTATTTTTCTCATTTAGAGAGATTTCTTGGAATTTTTATACCTGTTATATGGGTTACACCAACGTTTCGTATTTTATTGCTGAAGGTATAGCATGGAAATTGATCTTGTAACTGAGATTAGCCTCCTCCTTATTTCTTCATTCAGAGAAGGCTTGTAATTCCTTTCTCTCTTTAATTCCGTAATTTACAGTCATCCCTACTAAAAGTACAGCTAAAGAACAGTACTTTTGGACAGAACTCCTCGTATATCTGTGCAAATCCTCCATAGAGTATGCTTTCTTCGCCAATTTGAATACATCCTCTATGATTGACCT
>DATMYS010000133.1:0-7064 GCA_035560835.1 Methanosarcina sp. | reverse complement strand
ACCGTGATGAAATAAAGGTTTTGATTTTGTACAAAACACCTATATTTTTATTCAGTTCAAAAGATAAAGTATAGGGATATGTAAAAGTAACTGATTTATGTCTTAGCGCCTACTTCACAACTGAGTGACAAATTAATTGATAAGTAATAACTTAACTGGTAGTAGCAAACTCATGAACTTGTAACGATAAAACTCTCTTAGTTTAAAAAAGTCTTTGTTGATCAGCCGTACCAACCTGACTTTTCTGTATGGTAAAATGCTCTGGATAGACGGTTTTGAATTATGGTCCAGAATTTATCAGAAATTATAATTTTCAAGTTATAATAAAAATGTTAAAACTAACCACGATGTAATCGTTAACTTTCGACATTAAACACAGGTAATGGAGTCACCAATTATGCGAATCGGAGTCTATATTTGCCACTGCGGGCTGAACATTGCTGGAGTAATAGATGTACTGGCTTTGCAGGAAATGGCGGCTGAACTGGAAGATGTGGTGCTCGCTCGGGAAGTACAGTTTCTATGTTCCGATTCCGGACAGGAAGGCATCATAAAGGACATAAAAGAAAACAAAATCGATAGGGTCGTAATAGCCGCCTGCTCCCCAAGGCTGCATGAAAAGACCTTCAGGCACGTAATGGAAAAAGCCGGGCTTAACCCTTACCTTATGGAAATGGTAAATATAAGGGAACAGTGCTCCTGGGTGCACGCCGATGATCCCCAGATGGCGACCCAGAAAGCCTTTGACCTTATAAGGATGGGGGTTGCAAAGGCAAAGTTCCTCAAGGAGCTGAGTGCAACAAGTTCAAAAGCCAGCAGAAATGTACTTGTCGTAGGAGGAGGAGTTGCAGGAATTGAGGCAGCCCTGAATCTTGCAGAAGCCGGTTTTCCAGTCATAATGGTAGAAAGGGAATCCACGATTGGAGGCAAAATGGCCCTGATGAATGAGGTATTTCCCACAAATGACTGCTCCATCTGTGTGCTTGCCCCTAAAATGACGGAAGTTCAGAACCATCCTAATATTGCCCTTTATACCTACTCCGAAGTTACCGATATTTCCGGATCTGTAGGCAAATTCCATGTGAAAGTTAAACGCAAACCCAGATTCATACTTGAAGACAAATGTAAAGGCTGTGTAGACCTCTGCTCGGCAGTCTGTCCTGTAGAGATCGAAAATCCCATGAATTACGGAGTCGGAAAGACCAGAGCCATATATATGCCAATCCCTCAGTCCGTTCCGCAGGTAGTGCTAATAGACCCTGATCACTGTATTGGCTGCGGGCTGTGTTTACAGGCCTGCCCTGCCGATGCTGTGGATTATGAGCAAAAACCTGAAGAAATTGAGTTTGAAGCCGGAGCAGTTATCGTTTCAACAGGTTACCAGCTCTTTGATGCGTCCAGAAAAAAGGAGTATGGATTTGGGAAGTATCCTGATGTTATAACAAATATGCAGCTTGAACGCATGCTTAACTCTGCAGGGCCTACAGGCGGAAGAGTCCTTGTGCCTTCTACAGGCAAACCCCCAAAAAGCGTTGCGTTTATCCAGTGTGTAGGGTCAAGGGACAAAACAGTTGGCAATGAATACTGCTCAAGAGTTTGCTGTATGGCCGCACTTAAGAATTCCCAGATGATCAAGGAACGGTATCCTGATACTGAGATCACAATCCACTACATTGACATCCGGGCTGCAGGGGAGATGTACGAAGAATACTATGCAAGGACACAGGCTATGGGTGTGGATTTCATTCGAGGAAAAGTGGCTGAAATTTACGCAGGTGAAGACGGCAGGCCTGTGCTTCGCTATGAAAACACCCTGGAATCCCGGGTTGAAGAAGAGGCCTATGACCTTGTTGTCCTTTCAACAGGCTACGAGCCCAGCAAAGCGGCAGAAGGAATAGGCAGGATGCTAAATCTCGCCCGGCGGCCTGATAGGTTCTTTGCAAGTGCCCACCCGAAAATGCGTCCTGTAGATGCCCCAGTCAGCGGGGTTTTCCTTGCAGGCTGTGCCTCAGGGCCCAAAGAGATCCAGGTTTCGATTGCCCAGGGGAGCGCATGCGCAGCAAAGGTTATGCAGCTTCTGGGAACAGGAGAACTTGAAGCCGATCCAATGGGAGCTCACATTGATCCTGAAAAATGCATAGGCTGCAGGACCTGTCTTGAGGTCTGCAAATTCGGGAAGATTAAGATTGAGAATAAAAAAGCTGTGGTAGACGAGGTTTCATGTTACGGCTGCGGAGACTGCAGTGCAGCCTGCCCTGCAGGGGCAATCCAGATGCGGAACTTCGAAAACGAACAGCTTCTTGCCCAGGTTCGGGCTGCAACTGCAAACCGGTCCCAGAGTCCTTTCATTGTGGCTTTTCTCTGCAACTGGTGCAGTTACGCCTGCGCAGACCTGACAGGAATGTCGCGGTTGCATTACCCGACAAACATCAGGGTTATCCGCACAATGTGCTCGGCAAGGGTGAACCCGGAGTTTGTGCTTGAAGCCTTAAAAGGCGGAGCTGACGGAGTGCTTGTTGCGGGCTGCAGGATGGACGAGTGCCACTATATCCACGGGAACTTTGATGCCAAACGGAGGATGGATGTCTTAAAGGAAGTTATAAAGGAAATTGGGCTCGATCCCCGACGGCTGAGAACTCTGTGGATCTCGGCTGCGGAAGGAGAACGTTTCTCAAATACGATTACCGAGTTTGTAAAGGAACTTGAGGAGATTGGGCCTATAGGAACTGAGCTCAAGCTTGACGAAACCGGAACCGAACTTGAGGAGGTGGCACAATGAGCGAGGGATACACCGAACAGGAAGCTCACTGCAGAGGCTGCTGCGGGGCCGGAGAAAACGAAGTTATAGAGCCTGAAACCGATGAATTCGAAGCTGGTGATATCGAAGCCGAAGTCCCCGAGAATGCTGAGGGCGAAGCCCAGGAAAAGATCACGGTCACGACCAGCATGGATCTTCAGGGTTCCCATTTTCTCTATACCCAGGCAACCGAGAAATCCATCAAGACGCTGGATTATGATTACAAACGCTGTAACGGTTGTGGGATCTGTGCAGAAATATGCCCAACAAAAGCACTTGAAATGGGCCCCCTTCATGAGATTGCAACCGGGCTTGATGCTCCTGCAGTTATGATGGATCTTGAGAAATGTACCTTTTGCAGAATGTGTTCAAATCTATGCCCTGTGCATGCCATCACCTTTGAGGCTGTGGGAGAAGTCCCCGGCGAGAACCAGTATCCGAAGTACGATACCTTTGTTAAGATCAACGAAAAGTGCCTCCCCTGCGCGCTCTGTGAGGGAGCCTGCCCGCAGGATGCAATCGAAGTTGAGTTCACCTTCCCGAAAAAAGAGGAGATAGCGCCTTTTAAGGAAGGGGCAGAAGGTGAGATCGAAATTGACACGGAAAAGTGTAATTTCTGCGGAATCTGCTCCCGGTTCTGTGATGCCTTCGTCCTGCTCGAGCGTGAACCCACACCTGATAATCCCGTGCCTTTCGAGCAGATTCTTGTGGACGAGGATAAATGCGATTATTGTGTGCTCTGCCAGGATCTCTGCCCTGAAGAAGCAATAAAGGTTAAAGGAGAACGACCCTGCGAAGCTCCGAAAGTTGAAGGGAAAGTTAAGGTCGACGAGCTGAAGTGTACGCAGTGCGCCCGTTGCAAGACTGTCTGTCCTTATGAAGCTGTAGATCTGCAAAAACCTATGGAAGGGGAGCTGAGCCTTATTGAAAAGAACCTCAAGGAATGCGATCCTCAGGGATGTCGTGGCTGTTTCAATGTCTGCCCTTCCAAACTCTGGTATGTGCCGACAGACCCTGAAGACCCGCGAAAAATTGCCTTTGCAGAGGATTTCTGTACCTATTGCGGAGCTTGTGTGAAAGCATGTCACCTGGACGCTATTAAAGTGGAAAGGACCCAGATCCACAACACCGAAATTCCTGATACTCCCTGGGCTGCCCAGTGGAGGGATGCGATCGAGTCCCTGAAAACAGGAGTGAGAAAAGGAGTTGACCGTGCAGTACCCAGGGAAACCGAGACCCTTAAAGGCCAGAAGTTCATGGGCATAACGCCCCCCGGAGTTGATGAGGAAATGCTTGCAGCCGTGCAGGCAAAGCTTGAAGCCTTAATGCCAGCCCTCAGGAGTGCTAAAGTCAGGAAACTCTGGGAAACCGACTCTCCAAAAAATGCAGCAGCAGCCGTGAAAAAGAAAATCGAAGGTTGAAAGGTAAAAGCTGAAGAAAGTGAAAGTGAGAATGAAAATGAATTCTCACTTTACTGTTGAACCATTTTCATTTATTGGAAAAGACCTCAACAGAAAAACCTAATATATTGACCGAACATATTGTTTAAGGTCTGTCTATTTAGAATTTATAAATTTACAATCCTGAAAACAGTACATACTTTTGAAAGTAAAACAGTTCTGAAATGAAATTGGTGATAAACATGCCAGAGAACATGACTTTAAAAATTGGAGAAGCTGCAGGAATGCTGTATCATAGGCTAGAAGAAAGTGAATGCAGTTTGAACCAGATTAAGATTCACCTAAGTGATAATGGCTTTGATGCTCAAATGGCTTTAATGGCTGTCGGCTGGCTTGCCAGAGAAGACAAAATAAGCCTTGATAAAGAATCCAATCGTTGGTATGTCCGATTGAAATAATCCTTATTGAATGTTTAGATAAATATACTTGTTTTACCTCAAAATGATTTTCCCTATACTTTCCTTAGCTTGCTTTTCCTTCAAAATTTGCACTTTTCTCTTACAACCATAACAGGCAGCTTTGAGTGCCGGACAACGTTTCCGGCAACGCTGCCTAAAAGCAGCCTATCAATTCCTGTTCTGCCAAGAGTGCCCATAACAATAATATCCATTTTTTCTTCTTCGGCGTACCGGATAAGTTCATCTGCAGGATTTCCTTCAAGCAGGACAGGTTCCACAATAACTCCTTCTAACTCTCCTGCTCCTTTTACGTAATTTACAGCCTCGCTCCCTTCTTTTTCCAATGCCTCATGTATTATTTCCCAATCAAAGTCCACAGCCCTTGAAGAAAAGTATTCCATGGATACTACATATACTGCATAAATCTTTCCTCCGCTTAGTCGGGCAAGTTCTATTCCTTTATTGGCAGCAAGCCTTGAGCAGACCGAGCCGTCAGTTGCAGTCATTATTTTCTTAAAAGTAACGTTCCCTATGTAGAATCCCCACGTATTCATTCACCTTCAAGAAATATAACAGCATCGGGATTCGGGGAGTGAGGCAAGGAAATCCCTTTATCGAAATTTTTGATCTTTCAGCAAAGATCTAGTGGTGGAAGAAGATTTTAAAATTATGACATTTTCGACAAAGAATACACGGAAATGCAAACCCCAACTAATGCAAAGGAGTCTATTATTAATTTGTCGACTTTTTCAATGGATTAAACAGATCTATATTATTTTTGCTCTTCTTCTGTCTAATCAGTACATTTTATGTTCTGCCAACTATGCTTATCTTTGTAGTGACCAATTAAATAGCCTACACATAAGCCTTTAACAAAACCAATTAAACCAACACCCACAACAACACTAAAAGCTATTTTTGCAGCTGTTTTGCACACTCTTTTAACCTCACCCATAGATACACCTCTATTATTTTAATTTTCGATTAAGTTTTTCTTTATTTCATTGTACTGCTTTAGTGTTATATTATCAGGTGCATATACATCTTGCTATGCTTGGCGTATCATTGAGAATGCGCCAACTGCCTTCATTTTATTCTTTTGGTTTTCCCGCACCAAAAGTACTCGAATAAGAAATGTCAACCAGCTAAAAGTGTACGACCTGTGGTTACAGAAAGATTAATTTAACCTTGTCCCACATTCTCCGCAGAATCTGGTACCAATGGATACCTTGTTACCACAGTTTGGACATTTTGTGAGAGAGAGGGATGCTCCGCAGTTATTGCAGAATTTTCCTTCACCTGAGGGTTTACCGCATTCAGGACATAAAGTCTGCCTTCTCTCTATATCACCTTTGAATACACTTGTATTCTCAGCTTTTTCCCTCATTTCATCTACCATGCGTTCTGCTCTTATTGCAGTCAGCTCAACATTTTCCCTTGGCGCACATTCTACACAAAGATTATCCTGCTCATTCCAGTCGGCTTCACAGACATAGTGTTTGCATCTTGGGCATCTGTAGAAATGTTCTTTTGCCTCATTCTGAGCTGCTTCAAAGGCATTTTCCCACTCCTTGCGCCATTCAGGAGACATTCCTTGGTTTCGGTCATTGAGTATATCCACGCCCCTTTCTAATGCATTTCCAACACTGTACTGGCCTACAAGGGCAGAGCCTGTAGAGAGTGCTCTTCCAACCATGCCAAACAGCCCTGTCTTTCTATATGTCTTGGATTCGATGAATCTTGTTTTGTAGCCGTCCTGACAGATGTCACAGTAGAAAGTAAACTGGAAACCTGATTCTGAACTGTTATCTTCATAGTTCCTTGTAAAAGGCTGAAGTTGTGACGTCTTGAATCCCATATTATCACCTCAAAGGTTTACCGCATTTGATACAATTCTTGCTTGCAGGGGACTGCATGGTCCGGCATTTCGGATTGGGGCAGACAATAACAATCGGAGCACTGCAATTGCTGCATGTATCTCCGAGGAATGTTTCTTTTCCGCAACTTTTACATATGCTCCACAGCAAGATACCGCAGTGACCGCAGACTTTTGCCCCGCTCTCAAGAGGGTGTCTACATACAGGGCATCTCATCGGCCCAAGAGGATCCTCCTGCGTACAGAACGGACAGAAATTAGAATCACGCGCGATTAATTTGCCGCAATATTTACACGGATGTTTATAACTGGCCATCTCTTTTCCTTCTTAACTTTTTATTTGCCTAGAAGATGCCCGACAAATATACTATCAATAATTATTGTATTGTAGTTTTTTAAATTTTCGATATTGGACTGTAAAATTCAGAGAATCAAAAAATCAGACTTGAGCCTTGGTCAGTTTCTCAATGAAATGGCGCAGAATCAGGTATTTCCAGGAAAGTTGTGAGAAACTCAAAACTATAATTCTATAT